>CALDZS010000115.1 GCA_937944065.1 uncultured Amylibacter sp.
GTACGAGTAGTCGGGAAGTGTTCATGGCTGCTGTGATCTTGTTAATCTTGATCACTGCTGCCCTGACGGCGACGGCAGGCCTATCGTTGGCGTTAGGAGATTTCCTTGCGGGCCTTCTATTCGCTGGAACCGAGTATCGGCATCAAATCGCCAGCGACATCGAACCGTTCAAAGGTCTGTTGCTTGGTTTGTTTTTTATCTCGGTCGGCATGAGCTTGGATATTTTGGCGGTATGGGCAGATATTGCATGGGTGATACTTGCGACGGTTGGACTGGTTGCGATTAAGGCAAGCATCATTTTTGTTCTTGCCCGCCTCTATCGTTTACCAAAAGATGTGTCTGCTGAAACTGCCATTCTGATGAGTCAAGGCGGTGAATTTGCCTTCGTTGTTATAGCTGCGGCCCTGTCTCTTTCCTTACTCGAAACTGAAGTTGCCCACTTTATGTTATTGGTGGTTATCGTGACAATGTTTTTGACGCCATTGCTTGCAACAATCGCGTACAAAATTGGAGAAGTTTTGAGACGCCGTGAGGCACCAGATGGGCTGCCAAACTTGGTAACCGGTGATGTGCACCCTGTTATCATTGGCGGTTTTGGCAGGGTTGGTAAAATGCTCGCGCAATTGCTTGAAGAACAAAGAGTTCCCTATATCGCAATAGACAGAGACGCTGATTTGGTGGCGCGAGAACGCGCACAAGGCGCACCAGTCTTGTTTGGAGACGCAAGCCAAGCAGACTTGCTACGCCACATTGGTATCGAGCATGCGGCGGCTATTGCAACAACAATGGATGCTCCTAAATCAGCGGAACATGTCATCAAAGCCATCCACGAGACTTGGCCGCATGTCACGATTATTGCGCGCGCGCGCGACGTCGAACACGCGCGCCAATTGCGGGCTAGCGGTGCGAAAAGCGCCGTTCCAGAAACAGTCGAGGCAAGCCTTGAGTTGTGCGAACAATTGTTGAATGGAATAGGCTTTCCCAAAGACGCTTCTCGCGCCATTATTGACGACAAGCGTACATGGCACACAGAGACGATCGAGACGGAATAATAAATCGAACGAAAATTGCGTAACTAGTCAGGTTTTCAAACAAGCATAGGTTATCTCAGATTGTCATCGGATTTTGGCAGCTAAAAATGGACCCACCACTTGACCCAACTTTGGCAAGTAAATTTATAACTCTCAAGCTTCTTTACCTCCAACGTTTCCACTGTCAGCACAGCGTAGAATTAGAAAATTTCTTGCCAACCAAATCGGTCGCTTTGTTCCTATAGCGGCCAGTTCCACGGTTCGCTCTGATGTTTGCAGTGGTCGTGCGTTTCGCATATCGTGCAATTTGGGACGATCATCCCTTGGCCACTTTGCTCACACAGAATTGATACGGTCACACTTGATCTCTTTCGCTTACGTTCTTATTTCCGACTAAACAACTCAGGAATAAAAATATGACCCAGTATAAAGCGCCTGCGGGCATGTCTGTTGGACATGTACATCTAAAAGTCTCTGACCTTAATCGTTCGATAGAATTCTATCGCGACGTTCTCGGGCTGACCGTAACCCAAAAAATGGGCGATGACGCTGCCTTTCTCTCTGCAGGCGGGTATCACCACCATATAGGGTTAAATACATGGGAATCGCGCGGCGCAGCGCCGAACACTGGCCCTGCGCCTGGCCTGTACCATCTTGCCCTACTGTTTCCGGCCCGCCACGATCTAGGGCGTGCCTTGCTGAACCTCGATGCGCAAAAAATCATCTTGGATGGTGCCGCCGATCATGGCGTGAGCCAAGCTCTGTATTTTAACGATCCAGATGGAAATGGGATTGAGTTATGTTGGGATCGACCCCGTGCAGAGTGGCCGCGTGATACCGAAGGAAAGCTTCGCCTCGCCAGCAAACGGTTGAACCTGAACGCATTGCGCCAAGAGGCACGTTTGGAACAGGTAGAACCCTAAAGTTATGCCGACCAATGCGGCCATCCAGCCATCGCGTTGGATGACCGCCCTGCACCAATTGCGCAGCTCAGTTGCGCCAATCGATTGTACGACCTAAGCTAGAGCAATCTTTCGTGCGAGATTTCTTTGGCTCATAAACACCCCGGCTCTTCACACGTGACCGTAATCGCCGCATCGCTGGTGTCCGCGGTCTTGGGCTCTATCCATGCATTTTCTGTCTTTCTTGCCCCGCTAGAGACGCAGTTTGGCACATCCCGCTCGGCCGTATCTCTGACCTACTCCATGGCCTTGATGACCTTAACTGTCGCCGTGTTGTTTGGTCCGCGCATTTATGGTCGTTGGTCAACGGCATGGATCATGTGGATCGCCTGTACACTCGCCGCTGCGGGTGCGTTGATCGCTGGTACCACCACATCACTGCCCGTTGTTTGGGTCGGTTACAGTCTAATTTTTGGTCTGGCGAACGGATTGGGATATGGGTTTGGCCTGCAACTCTCTGCCCAAGTCAGCCTTGGCCGCGAAGGCGTGGCCATGGGGATCGTCACGGCTGCCTATGCATTTGGCGCCATCATCTCGCCTGTATTGTTCGAGCAGTTGATCACCTCTTACGGGTTTCGCGCGGCGATGATTGCTTTGGCTGGAACCCTTGTTATCACAGGATTTATCAGCGCGGCCTTGTTACGATCCGCCCGTGTTTGGTATCAAACAAGTGCCACAAACAAGTATAAATTGTCTGTCACCCTAGGCCGTCAAGCGATGTTGTGGTTGGCCTATTTCGGCGGCGTATTAGCCGGCTTAATGGTGATCGGCCACGCCGCTGGGATCGCCGCACAATACCGCCCAGATTTGTCGCCGTGGATCACTCCTATGGTTATTGCGTCGTGTAATCTAGTGGGCAGTTTGGTGGCAGGCCGTTTGGCGGATCGCATGGCGCTCAACGTATTGTTAACCAGTCTTGCGCTGATCACAGCTTTGGCACTGATCGGTGTCATTTTGTTCGGCCAAAAGGCGGGCTTGTTGATTGGTTTCGGCGTGATCGGGTTTGCCTATGGTGGCACAATCGCAGCCTACCCTGCGGCCATCGCAAAGCTGTTTGGCATGGCCGACAGTGCGCGCATCTATGGCCGCATCTTCACCGCCTGGGGTGCTGCGGGCCTGATGGGGCCATGGTCGGCTGGATTTCTGTACGACGCGGTCGGCGATTATCGTTTTGCACTGTTCGTCGCGACAGGTGCCGCAGTCACCTCAGCGATGACCGTGGTTCTTTTATTCCGAAAACCATCTTGATCACCGTGTGTATTCCAAGGATCGTGGACTGTGCTGCAAACGTGTTGGTAGTGTGATTTGGATCAAAATTCCCATAATGTTCGCAAGTAAAAACAATTGCTTAACCTCTCTTTCCAGCTAAGAAATCTTGAAAAACAACGAGGCAAATTGGGCCCGAAGCCGCCAGTTTGGCGCAACTGAACCTTAAAAGGACGGTGCCAGCAAAACCCTTGTCTTGCGATCAGGCAAACTGACCCCTAAAGTCACGTAAAAATAACAGGCGACCATCCATGACCAAAGATCCGTTGGTGATATTCACCCCCTCTGGAAAACGAGGGAATTTTGCCGTTGGAACCCCCGTTCTAACTGCCGCGCGTCAGTTGGGCGTTGATCTGGACAGTGTCTGCGGTGGGCGCGGCATTTGTTCAAAATGTCAGATCACCCCGGCCTTCGGAGAGTTTCCAAAACACGGGCTGACAGTGTCGGAAAACGCCCTGTCAGAGTGGAATTCGGTCGAAGAGCGTTACAAATCAAAACGCCATTTAATCGAAGGTCGCCGTTTGGGCTGTCAGGCCACCATCCAAGAGGATGTGGTCATTGATGTCCCCGCCGAAAGTCAGGTTCACAAACAAGTTGTTCGCAAACGCGCCGAAGCGCGCGATATCACACTGAACCCATCGACCAAACTGTACTATGTCGAGGTGCAAGAACCCGACATGCACGACCCATCAGGCGATCTTGAACGTCTAGTATCCGCCTTGCGTACAGAATGGAATCTGCCGCATCTAGAGGCCGATTTAGGCATCCTAACCACCATGCAACCCATCCTACGCAAAGGCGAATGGAAGGTGACTTGTGCTGTGCATCTGGGGGATGACATGTTCAGCCCACGCATCATGCATATTTGGCCAGGCTTTTATGAGGGTACCATCTACGGCCTTGCAGTCGATCTGGGGTCAACAACAATCGCGGGGCATTTGTGCGACCTGCAAACAGGCGAGGTCGTCGCCAGTTCTGGCATCATGAACCCGCAAATCCGCTTTGGCGAAGATTTGATGAGCCGGGTCAGTTATTCCATGATGAACGAAGGCGGCGCTGCCGAAATGACCCGTGCCGTGCGCGAAGGTATGAACGCCTTGTTCGTCCAAGTCGCGTCAGAGGCGCAGATTGATCGCGACCTGATCGTAGACGCCGTGTTCGTCTGTAACCCTGTGATGCACCATTTGTTTCTTGGGATTGACCCGTTTGAATTGGGCCAAGCCCCATTTGCGCTGGCAACATCCGACAGCATTTCGATCCGCGCGATGGAATTGGGGTTAAACCTACACCCTGCCGCGCGTGTCTATCTTTTACCATGTATCGCGGGTCATGTCGGTGCCGACGCAGCCGCTGTTGCCTTGTCAGAAAGCCCGAATACTTCTGAAGATTTGGTTCTGGTGGTCGATGTGGGCACAAATGCAGAGATACTGCTGGGCAACAAGGAAAAGGTGCTGGCATGCTCATCACCAACTGGCCCTGCATTCGAAGGTGCGCAGATTTCTTCAGGTCAACGCGCAGCCCCCGGTGCAATTGAACGGGTTAAAATTGATCCCGTGACCAAAGAACCGAAATTCCGTGTCATCGGATCAGATATCTGGTCGGACCAAGACGGGTTTGCGGAAAGCATAGTGTCGTCAGGTATCACTGGCATTTGCGGGTCAGGAATTATTGAAATGGTCGCTGAAATGCGCATCGCAGGCATTGTCGATGGACCAGGCTTGATCGGGTCACCCGAACAAACGGGTACAGATCGTTGCTTCCTCGACGGGCGCACCTATTCATTCATGGTGCATGATGGATCAGCCACAGGCGAGGCTACGATCACTGTGACCAATCGTGATATTCGCGAAATCCAGATGGCTAAGGCAGCGCTCTATTCAGGCGCACGTCTGCTTATGGATAAATTCGAGGTAGACACAGTTGATCGGGTTGTTCTGGCGGGTGCCTTTGGCGCGCATATCTCGCCATTACACGCTATGGTTCTGGGCATGATACCAGATTGTCAGTTGGATAAGGTCACATCTGCGGGCAATGCCGCAGGAACTGGCGCGCGAATTGCCTTGCTAAACAGCAAAGCGCGCCGCGAGATTGAAAACACCGTGCGAGAAATCCACAAGATCGAAACCGCAATCGAACCTCGTTTCCAAGAGCATTTCGTAAACGCATCGGCAATTCCAAACAGCGTCGAAGCTTTTCCAATCTTGGCAACACATGTCACCTTGCCCGACGTGAACTTTAACCAAGGATCAGGAAACGATGAAGACGGCGGCGGACGACGTAGACGCAGGCGTCGCGGCTAAACCCAGAGATTTCTTGAAAGCGAATTAGAACACGCATAGGCTGTTCTACATGATAGATACCAAAACGCTTTCCACCCAAGAACAAGCATTTTACCGCTTGCGCCGCAGTATCGGCCTTGTCGGACTGTGTTTTCCATTTGTACTGGTCATTGGCGGTTTCGCCTTTAGCAACTTAGAACAAGCCGTCTTGCCGACTTTGTCGCATTATTTCTTCACACCGATGCGGGATGTGTTTTCTGGATTGCTGGTGGCAATCGGCATCTTTCTGATCTCCTACAAAGGGTATAGTAGCCCTGGCGGTATCGGATCCGACGCCTTTTTGTCCACGACAGCAGGCATCCTATCCATCATGGTTGCATTCTTCCCCTTTCAAGATTGCTCTGATGCGGCGTGCACCCTGCCCCAAGCGTTTCTATCCGAAAGCATTGTCCAGTGGATACATTACGGCGCCGCCATCGGGTTTCTGTATATATTGTCAGTAATGGCACGGCGCAACTTCACCCAAACGGGCAATCAACCGGTTGATCCTGACAAGGAACGTCGCAATCGCATATACCGCAATAGCGGTAAAACCATCCAAATCGCATTGGCGGTTTTGATCCTAGTCGCCGCAATAGGGTTCTTCGTGCCGCGCTTCGAGGCGTTTGCGGATAAAACCGCAATTATCCTCGTTTTAGAATCCATCTGCATTATCGCATTTGCGATATCATGGCTGGTCAAAGGCCGCGCCGATCAGATGGGCTATGGCGTTATGGTGAAAATGATATTGCGCTAATCGGCGTAATAAACATCAACATTCGAATGCGACAGGATTGATCTGATCGGGGCATCCGTGACGGGGCCGGCCTTCATCGCGACAGACAAAGCGTCGGATTTGTCCACGCCACAAATCAATACATGCACGTATTGCGCCGTATTAATCGCTTTGGCAGACAAGGTGATCCGCGCCTCTAAATCACCCATCGGGCGCATTGTCAGCGCATCAGGGGCATCATCGGCTAAGGCTGCATCAAGGTTGTCACCACCCGGAAACAATGACGCCGTGTGCATATCTGCCCCCATGCCCAAGACACAAATATCCAATGGCATATGTTCGGAAACTGCGGCCTGGATCACTGGCAACGCAGCTTCTGGCGTTTCGGCTTGTGCATACAATGTGGCGAACCCCGCAATAGATGCACGGTTCTTCAGCAATCGCGCTTTTATAAGCCGCGCGTTTGATCGGTCGGATGTTTCATCTACGAACCGCTCGTCAGATGGCATGACTGTCACATTCGCCCAATCCAATTCCTCAGCAGACAACGCGTCAAAGAACGGGCCAGGTGTCGATCCACCAGCAACAGCCAGCACAGCCTTGCCTTTTTCATCCAAGATCGTGCGCAACTCGTCGCCCACTTGCACGGCCAATGCCGCTGCTTGTGCATCCCGCGATGCAAAATTCTTAATCCTGCTCAATTTCAATCTCCCGCCATTTGCGTCCGTCTTGGTTCAGTAATCTATTCGCTTCTGTTGGCCCTGCTTCGCCAGCAGGATATTGGAAGGGCGTGTCACCAGCCTTTTCCCAAGCACTGATAGCAGGGTCGATCCAAGCCCATGCAGCCTCTACCTCGTCGCCGCGCATGAACAAGGTTTGGTTGCCGCGGATCACATCCATTATCAACCGCTCGTAGGCATCAGGCATGTCGATACCATCATCGCCCAAAACGTCAGCAAAACTCATGTCCAATGGAACCTCGCGCAGACGCATACCACCTGGCCCCGGCTCTTTGATCGTCATACGTAATTTGATCGCTTCGTCCGGTTGCAGTCGGATGATCAATGCATTGCCTTTATGGCCTTC
>CALDZS010000116.1 GCA_937944065.1 uncultured Amylibacter sp.
AGCACGGGCGTTGACGCAAATACTTATTGGCTAGCGGACAATCCCGCCTATGCGCAATCCAGCTACTCAGAAGTTCTGCCAACCGCATCAATCGATGTTCGATATCCGTTGGCACGCGTGGTCGGTGCGGCCACACATGTCATTGAACCGATTGCCCAACTGGTTTGGTCATCCGACAAATTGAGCACTACGCCGAATGAAGACTCTCCACAGGCTGAATTTGAAGAAAGTAACCTTTTCTCGACCGACAGGTTCCAAGGCTTTGACGATAGCGAACGAGGCCTTCGCGCCAACATAGGCGTCACTTATTTGCGTTATGATCCAGATGGTTGGGAACTGGGGATTACCGCAGGACGGGTGTTTCGCCAAAAGGATTTGGGGCAGTTCCCATCTACCGTTTCCGCTGGCTTGGCTGGCACAGTATCTGATTATGTGGCTGCGATCAGTCTGCGGTTTCCGAACGAATTTCGCCTGAACAGTCGCATGCTGTTTGATGGCAAATTTAACGTTTCTAAAAATGAAACCCAACTTGGGTTCACTTATC
The DNA here is from genome assembly GCA_937944065.1 of uncultured Amylibacter sp. GTDB lineage: Bacteria > Pseudomonadota > Alphaproteobacteria > Rhodobacterales > Rhodobacteraceae > Amylibacter. The sequence continues at coordinate 545 of CALDZS010000116.1, forward strand.
AGAAACTGGACATCGAAGCGTCGTATGTCTGGTTGGACCAAGGATCAATTCTGAGCAACAACACCCGCCAGAACGAGCTGTCGCTAGAAACCGCCTATCAGCATGATCAAAATTGGCTGCTGACTGCCGATTGGCGTCACGATTTAGAGGGAAATGAACCGATTGAAGCCGAATTTGGTGCCGAGTATCAAAATGAATGTGCCAAAGTGGCATTTTCGGTCTCGCTTCAAAACGATGGCTTTGGTAAACTCGACCGTGAATTCGGGCTTAATATCTCGCTCGAGGGTCTAGGAACCCGTAAAAATAAACCAAAGTTTGCGCGCAGGTGTGGGCTGTAACTTCAATAAATGATGGTGCGATGATTAGAATATTTACAATTTGCTTGACCCTATTGCTCGGTCTTTCTCCTGCTTTTGTGCACGCAAAAGGTCAGTTCAGCACCGCGATCAAAGTCAATGACGAGATCATAACAAACTATGAACTAGATCAGCGGGCCAAGATGTTGGCCATATTTGGGGCTGGTGCCAACGCGACAGAAACCGCGACCAACCAATTGATCGAAGAACGGTTGCAACGCATGGCTGGCAAAGAACTGGGTATTGTTATTTCGCCCGAAGATGTCGAAGACGGCATGTTGGAATTCGCGCAACGCGGAAATCTTACCACCGAACAGCTGATACAGATCCTCGGCTCTCGTGGCGTCGCTGCTGAAACCTATCGTGAATTTATTCGTCATGGACTGCTATGGCGCAATGTTGTGCGCCAGCGTTTTGGCCGCGAAGCAAGTGCATCTGACGCAGAAATTGATGCAGCCCTCGGTGCCGGTCAACAAGGCCAGCTATCCGTGCGTGTCGCCGAATTGTTGGTTCCGTATCTTGAACGCGGCCCAGATGGTGCGAAACAACTGACAACGCGCCTGTCAAAATCCATCAAATCGAACAGCGCGTTTGCGGCCGCGGCGCGTCAGTATTCACGATCCCCATCACGACGCAATGGCGGTTTGTTGGACTGGGTTCCTGCAAGTAACCTGCCTTCGGCATTGCTGGCACAATTGTTGGCACTGGAACCAGGTCAGGTAACCGACCCGATAGAGTTGCAAGGTGCAAGCGGGATTTTCCAACTGCGCGGAACTCGCCGCGAAAAGGGTACAGCACAATCATCAGTGGTTACATATGCGACGGTTCCGCTATCTTCGGCAGTGGGCGACACAAAAACCCAAACGGCTGCGGCACGTGTATTGATCAATAAGTCTGACAGATGTTTGGATTTGCGCGCCAACAGACGCAAATACGAAGGTGCGACTTATTCCGAAACCAGCGCTCAGCAATCTGAGCTGTCACAATCGACAGCAATGCAATTGGCCAACTTGGACAAGAACGAAGCAACATATTTTGCAAACGCATCGGGTGGCATTTCCGTGATCATGCTGTGCAACCGCACAACAGAGCTGCCCGAGGGCGAACGCGAAGCATTGCGCGACAGCCTATTCAGCCGCAAAATATCAAGTTTAGGACAAGGCTATATGCAAGAATTAAAAAGCTCTGCCAAAATAGTCTATAAATGACCGCGCCCATCGTCGTCACATGCGGCGACCCTAGCGGCATTGGGCTAGAAATTGCGATCAAAGCCTACCGATCAAAGTCGTTGGATGACCCCTTTTTCCTGATCTACGATCTTGGACATGCGCGGGCGTTGGCTGAGGAAATGGGTGTCGAGCTGGTACCTATTACAGATGCAAAGGATGCGATCGCTGCTTTTGCCAAAGGCCTTCCCGTTTTGCACATTGCATTTGACCAGAACCCAAAGTTGGGTGTGGCGCAGCCAGCCAATGCGCCCGCAACGATCACAGCGATTGATATGGCCGTCAGCATGTGCGTGTCAGGATCGGCAAGTGCCATGTGCACATTGCCCATAACCAAAAAAGTACTGACCGACGCGGGCGATTTCCCATATCCGGGTCATACAGAATACTTGGCGCATCTCGGCGGCGTCGACCAATCATTCATGATGCTACTTGCGCCAGAGTTGCGCGTTGTACCCGTAACCATTCATATCGCGCTGGATCAGGTAAAGACACGACTAACGCGTGATTTGCTGACTGACACCATCATGGCGACGCACAGCGCACTGAAGCGCGATTTCGGCATCAGCGCACCCCGTTTAGCAATCGCAGGATTGAACCCGCATGCTGGTGAAGGTGGGTCAATGGGACAGGAAGAATTGGATATGATCATTCCCTGTCTCGAAAATTTGCGCACGCAAGGGTTTGACATAAATGGACCCCTGCCCGCCGACACCATGTTTCATCCTAAGGCGCGAGAGTCATATGATGTGGCAATTTGCATGTACCATGATCAGGCTCTAATCCCGCTGAAAACGCTCAATTTCAGCGAAGGTGTGAACACCACACTGGGCCTTCCATTCATTCGGACTTCACCAGATCACGGTACCGCCTACGATATTGCGGGCAAAGGGATTGCGGATCCCACCAGTCTAATCGAAGCGCTGAAATGCGCACAGACCATGGCAAGAAACAGGGCAGCTTATGACGCTATCTGACTTACCCGCCCTGCGCGATGTGATCGCCACACATGATCTGGCTGCGAAAAAATCACTTGGGCAAAATTTCCTTCTGGATTTGAATCTGACAAGTAAAATTGCGCGTATGGCTGGCGATCTATCTGACCATGATATTTTGGAAATTGGCCCAGGCCCCGGTGGCCTGACGCGCGGCTTGCTAATGGAAGGCGCGCGCAAAGTTGTTGCAATCGAACGCGATGAACGCTGTCTTCCTGCCTTGGCAGAGGTGACCAAAGCCAGTGATGGGCGTCTGAACGTGATAACTGGCGACGCGCTGAAAATCGACCCCTTGGATCACCTGACTTCACCAATCAAAGTTGTGGCCAACCTGCCTTACAATGTTGGCACCGAATTATTGGTCCGTTGGCTGACACCGCAAACTTGGCCCCCATTCTGGGACAGCTTGACCTTGATGTTTCAAAAAGAAGTGGCGGAACGCATTGTCGCAAAACCAGATAGCAAAGCGTATGGACGCCTGTCGGTTTTGGCACAGTGGCGCTGCGACGCAAAAATTGTAATGGAAATTCCACCGCGCGCCTTCACACCACCGCCGAAAGTGACGTCTAGCGTGGTGCATTTGACACGCCTAGAAAAGCCAAGGTTTGAAGCGGATTGGTCGGTCTTAGAGCACCTCGTCGCCAAAGCCTTTGGCCAGCGCAGAAAGATGCTGCGTGCCAGTTTAAAACAGCTGCATCCGGATATTGAATCCATACTAAACGCATGTGACATCTTGCCGACACGACGTGCTGAAACAGTCAGTATTGAAGAATTTTGTCGTTTGGCGAATGCATTGAAAAGCGCGCGCGCTTAACTTTCAACGCTTTCCGTTTTCTCTTGCTCTTTTGGCGTTTCCGCCACTTCCACAGGCTTTGGCGGACGTTTCGCACGCGGCTTGCGTGGCTCTGCCGCTTTGCTTTCTGGCGTTTCTACCAAGTCGCTGTTTGATTCTTCAGCTGGAAATAGACTTGCGCTGTCTGAACTACCAAGATCAGGTTGATCGCCCGTGCCCTGAGGCTTCGCGTCCTCTCTTCTATGCTCTTTGCGATCGCCTTCAGGGGCGTTCTTGTCCGCATGTTGCTGGCGCTGTTGTTGCGCCTTCATCTGCGCCTCTTTACGTTCTTCGACTTCGCGCTGCGCGGTTGTCAGAATTCGCTGGTAATGTTCCGCAAACTGTAAAAAACTCTCATATGCAATACGATCACCCGACCGCTGAGCGTCATCAGCAAGGCTGGTGTATTTCTCGATGATCTGCTGCGGCGTTCCGCGCACACGGCCTTCTGGGCCTGACGAGTCAAAGACCCGATTGATCATATTACCGCCGCCGCTGTTATTATTGTTACGGCGATTATTGTTCTTGTTACGTGAACGTTTGTTCGATGAACGCATGAAGTATAGTCCTGTACGTAGATTTGCGCATTGCGCTGTTCAAGCATCTGCTTGTGATTGACGAGACCCTTCGATCAATCGCCGTTAGGAAAAGTTTATACAGTGCCAAACCTATATGACAAGATAAAATGGGCAAAAAAGGATAAGTGGCTGAAATTTTCCGACTAATTCTCATAAATTCGCAGAGATTACCCTGTCATTGCCTCCTAGGTCCTTCAGAACCATTAGATTTTTCCAATTCTCTGTTCTTAAAATTGCCAAAACCGAATCTGCTTGTTTCCACCCAATTTCCAACAGCAACCTGCCATCTCGTTCGAGAAACTCGGGCGCTGTTTTCGCAATGGTACGGTAACTGTCCAACCCATCTGTTCCTGGCGTCAACGCTATGTGCGGTTCCCAGTCGAAAACGTCCGCGTCCAATGCCTGCATTTCATTAGCCGAGATATACGGTGGGTTTGAGGTAATCAGGTCGTATCGTCCATTCAGC
>CALDZS010000117.1 GCA_937944065.1 uncultured Amylibacter sp.
CTTGACGATGGATTTCTCCATTATTGTCATACCTTGCTTGACGAATGCCTTCTTGGCAAAGGCTGCAATCTCTGCATCTTCGACAGGCAGGATGCGATCAGCCACCTCGACAACGGTCGTTTCGGCCCCCAATGTGTTATAAAAACTTGCGAATTCAATCCCAATGGCACCAGACCCAATTATCAATAATTTTTTCGGCATGTGCGGCGGGTTCAACGCGGCTTTGTATGTCCAAACGCGCTTTCCATCCGCCTCTAGCCCTGGCAACTCGCGCGCGCGCGCGCCTGTCGCCAGCACGATGTTTTTTGCTGAAAGCTCTTGTGTGCCTTTGTCCGTCTTGACCGAAACTTTGTCTTTCGCGATCAAGGTCGCCTCGCCCATAATGGCGGTCACTTTGTTTTTCTTTAACAAGTGGCCGATGCCAGCGTTCAATTGGGCAGCAACGCCACGGGAACGTTTTACGACCGCATCCAGATCATAGCTGATGTTTTCAGCGGCCAGACCAAACTCGGATGCGCGGTGCATCAAGTGGAATATCTCGGATGAACGCAACAGTGCTTTAGTTGGAATACATCCCCAGTTCAAACAGATACCGCCCATATGTTCTCGTTCCACAATGGCGACATTCAACCCCAATTGTGCGCCTCGAATTGCCGCGACATAGCCGCCCGGACCTGCACCAATAACGATCATATCATAGGGATTTGCCATTTTGAGCCTCGTGATAGTTTAACATTGAACTATCACTATAGTGCCAGACCCAAACATCGCAAACAAGCCCCCAAAATATCAGGTCGGCTCGGTCTCGGCTTCCTCATCCTCTAGGGATTGCTCGATTGCATATTCCTGCGCTGCTTCAACCGCAACAGGCGATGATGAAGGGCCAACTGGCGCATAGGCAGTGGTATCTTCCACGGCAACGGCAGGTCGTTGGGTCATCCTGTACAATGCATAAGACCCCATGGCTGCCATGATCACACCAATGTACCAGAAGTAGCTATCGGCACCTAGGTTATCCAACATCCAACCAACAATACTGGGGCCTGCAATGGCACCCAAACCGCTCAGGAAGATTAGGCCACCTGACGCTGCTGCCATGTCTTCATGTTCCAAAAAATCGTTGGTGTAAGCGATGTAAAGCGAATAAAGCGGGTTCGAAACGCCGCCAATCATAAACGCCACGATATATAGCCAAGTCGTGCTATCTGACAGGTTTGCACTGAACGAGAATAGCGCGCCAACAAAACAAACGATCATAATCAGAACACGTCGATCCATTCGGTCGGACAACCACCCGATTGGGTACTGTAACAGCATTCCGCCTAAATAAATTGCCGCTACAAACTTTGATATCTGTGCAACGCTCATTCCTTTTTCCGTGCCGTAAACCGAGGCCATGCCGAACAATGCGGCAAAAATCGCGCCCAATAAGAAATTCCCAACCACACCCAAAGGTGAAACGACCCATAGTTTTTTGAACGTCATCGGCTTTGTCGCATGAAAGGCTGGCACGGGGCTAACTGACAACAAAATCGGGGCAAATGACAGCGACACTACGACTGATATAAGGATGAACAACGTGTACCCAGATGGATCAGCAAAGTTCAGGACCACTTGTGCCAGAACGATGCCCATCATTTGCATGATCAGATATAGCGACAGGGTCTGTCCACGCGTCTCGTTGGTCGCCGCATCATTCAACCAACTTTCGGCAACAACGTAAACGCCAGAGAAAGAGAAGCCGACAAGGACGCGCAAGAAAAACCAGAAATACATGTTGGGCCAAGCAGCGTATAGCACCAAGCACGCTGAAATTAACGACGCAAGGGCGGCGAATACACGAACATGTCCCACATTGCGGATCATTTTAGGCGCCATGCGCGATCCGAATAGGAATCCCAAGAAATAACCAGCCATAATCCATGACATAGTTTGGGGGCCAAACCCCTCGATCGCACCACGAATACCCAACAGCGTACCTTGCAAACCATTGCCAAGCATCAACAGCATCATGCCAAGCAGCAAGGCCCAAGAGTTTTTCATTACCACGAACATAAGGACGTTCCCGCGATCATTTATTTAGAAGGTAGTGGAAAAGGCGATTTCAATAGCTGCCATTTGCGGCGCTTATAGACGCATTTTCACCCTATGGAAGCAGAAAAGACGCGTCGCCATAAGAAAAAAACCGATAGTTTTCATCAATTGCTTCAGCATAAATTTTGTCGACCTGTTCTTTCCCGATCAAAGCACTGACCAGCATTAGCAGTGTGGATTTTGGTAGGTGAAAATTCGTGATCAAACCGTTGGTTACGTTAAACGAAAAGCCCGGCTTGATGAAAATGTCTGTGTCACCAGTCCATGCTGTGATCTGTCCACTTTGGGCTGCGGTTTCGATCAGGCGCAATGCCGTAGTCCCGACAGGGATGACGCGACCGCCACGCGCCTGTGTCTGCGCTATCTTGTCCGCTGCCGTTTGCGTCACTTCACCCCATTCCGAATGCATTTTGTGATCATCGACGTTGTCGACCTTCACGGGTAGGAAAGTCCCTGCCCCGACATGCAATGTGACCTCGGTCGTAGCAACACCCACGGCGCGCAACTGATCCAATTGATCCACATCGAAATGCAACGAGGCCGTCGGTGCCGCGACCGCACCGTCCTGTTTGGCGAACACAGTTTGGTAGTCTGTCAAATCACTTAAATCCGCCGGGCGTCGCGAAGCGATATAAGGTGGTAACGGCATATTTCCGTGGGCTGCTAATGCAGCATCGAAGGCGTCGCCCTGTTGGTTGAACCTTAGGGTGAGCCCTTCTGGTGCTTTGTCCAGTACCTCTGCACGCAAATCATCGGCAAACACGATCTCTTCGCCGACCTTCACTCGTTTGGCAGGCTTGGCCATTGCCAACCAGTTTCCCACAGCGTCCATAGACAACAGATTGACATTTAT
>CALDZS010000118.1 GCA_937944065.1 uncultured Amylibacter sp.
TGGTGACACAGCGGATCGCACAGTTGTTTATGGTGTTAATCATGACCAGCTAACTGCGAACGACTTGATCGTTTCTAACGCGTCTTGCACAACCAACTGCCTCGCTCCTTTGGCCAAAGCGTTGAATGATACCGTGGGCATTGAAAACGGCATCATGACTACGATCCATTCCTACACAGGCGATCAGCCGACACTGGATACCAAACATTCCGACCTGTACCGTGCACGCGCCGCAGCCATGTCGATGATCCCAACATCAACGGGTGCTGCCAAGGCCGTTGGTTTGGTCCTGCCAGAGCTTAAAGGTAAATTGGACGGGTCTGCTATTCGCGTTCCAACCCCAAACGTTTCTTGTGTCTTGTTGACCTTTAATGCCAGCAGAGACACCACAGTCGACGAAGTTAACGCAGCAGTTAAGGCCGCCGCCGAAGGTTCGATGAAGGGCGTTTTGGACTATGATCCAGAGCCCAAGGTTTCTATCGACTTCAATCATGACACACATTCATCTAACTTTGCCCCTGCGCAAACCAAAGTATTGGACGGGCGTATGATCCGTGTTCTATCGTGGTATGATAATGAATGGGGCTTTTCATGCCGCATGGCCGACATGGCCGTTGCAATGGGCAAGCTGATATAAAGGTACATTTTGGGTAATCGTTTTTCTATCTTTCTAGGGCTGTGCCTTGTTGGCGCTATCATCTATGATTACGGGTATAATGACTTGGCTTGGATGACTTTCATCGGACGCTACGGCGTTGTCTTGCTCGAAAATATGGCTTTCTGGAGATAAGCAATGGTTTGGAAAACACTGGATGACTACGAACTGTCAGGTAAAACCGTACTGGTGCGTGTTGATGTAAATGTGCCTGTTGATAATGGCAGCGTCACAGATGTCAGCAGGCTAGAACGTATCGTGCCCACTGTGACTGAGATTTTGGCGAAAGGCGGTCGTCCTGTTCTTTTATCTCATTTTGGCCGTCCAGCAGATGCATATGATGCCGAGTTTAGCCTTGGCCAAATCGTCCTTGCCCTAACTGACGTTCTTGGCAAGCCTGTATTCTTTGCCACCGATTGCGTCGGTGCTGCCGCGCAGGATGCCGTTGATGCTCTACCAAAAGATGCAGTTTTGTTGCTGGAAAATACTCGCTTTCACGCCGGCGAGAAAAAGAACGATCCTGAATTCGCTGCCCAACTGGCAAAGCTGGGCGACATTTTCGTCTCGGACGCATTTTCAAGCTCCCATCGCGCACATGCCTCGGTCGAGGGGGTAGCGCATCTTTTGCCAAATTGCGCTGGCCGCTTGATGCAAGAAGAAATCCAAGCCCTAGAGGCCGTGTTGACCACGCCGCAGAAACCAGTGTTAGCGGTGGTGGGCGGGGCCAAAGTGTCATCAAAGTTGGCTCTTTTAGAAAACTTAATCATACCAATGGACAAGATCGTCATCGGCGGTGGCATGGCGAATACATTCTTGGCGGCTCAGGGTCACGATGTCGGGGAGTCTTTGTGTGAACATGATCTGGCCGACACGGCGCGGATGATCTTGGACAAAGCCGAAAAGGCAAATTGTGAAATTATCCTGCCAATTGATCTGGTTGCAGCGACTGAATTCAAGGCCAACGCGCCGCATGTTGTTGTGGATGTAGATGCATGCCCCGCAGATCACATGATCCTAGACGCAGGTCCAAAAACTATCGCACTGATCATTGACCATTTGGAGGCATGCAAAACTGTAATTTGGAATGGACCGCTTGGTGCGTTTGAAATCGAACCGTTCAATGCGGCCACCGATGCGGCCGCGCGCAAGGCGGCGGATTTGACAAAGTCAGGTCAATTGGTGTCTGTCGCGGGTGGTGGTGATACCGTGGCTGCGCTAAACGGCAGCGGCTCAGCCGATAGCTTCACCTATATCTCGACCGCTGGTGGTGCGTTTTTGGAATGGTTAGAGGGTAAAACCCTGCCTGGCGTCGCTGTTTTGCGTAAATAGCGTCGACACAGATCACTCACCTAGTTTTTTGTTTACTTTAATTTCAAATAGTTAGACTAATATTCGACTCTTTTTCGAATCATAGGCGAGAAAAGGGATTCACAAAGTGATTCGCATGTCCTATGATTCAGTATAGCCGCCGAAAAGAGCGGTCGTTGAGGCAAAAAAGTGAAGACATTACGTAGCACACGTATCGGACTGGGGGCGGCGATTTTTTTCGCCGCCGTCCTTTCGTTGAGCTCATACTTTGTGTTTGCCGCCATCCAAGGTGATTTCGGACATTTCAGTCGTATTCAAATTGAGGCCGAAGAAGAACAGCTTGTTGTTCAGCTTGCCGAATTGCGCAAACAACGCATTACGATCAGCAACAAAACCCACCGCCTATCAGACGAGTTTCTTGACCTGGATTTGCTAGATCAACAGGCCCGTCGACTGCTTGGTATGGCGCGCCCAGATGAAATCATCGTCCGCTAAGCTCTGATAACCACCTTTAATCGCCTAAAATGACATCACGAAAAATGTCGTGCGTTTTCGCGCTGCCTTCCCTATAATGTAGTTTAACGTTAAACTATCAATTACTCGAGGGACGCATGGCCGCTAAAAGTAAGACGAAAAAGTCAAATGTTTCAGGCGAAGAGCTGTTGGCCTTCTACCGCGAAATGATCATGATCCGCCGCTTTGAAGAAAAAGCAGGGCAGTTATACGGAATGGGTCAGATCGGTGGATTTTGTCACCTGTATATAGGTCAAGAAGCGGTTGTTGTCGGGTTAGAAGCTGCGGCAAAAGAAGGTGATAGTCGCCTAACATCGTACCGTGATCATGCCCACATGCTGGCTTGCGGAATGGACCCAAAGGGCGTGATGGCCGAGTTGACGGGCCGCGAAGGTGGTTATTCGCGCGGCAAAGGTGGCTCTATGCACATGTTCAGCAAAGAAAAACGCTTTTACGGCGGCCACGGTATTGTCGCCGCTCAGGTCCCTATTGGGGCTGGGTTGGCATTCGCGGAAAAGTATAACGGTACTGACAATGTCAGCTTTACCTATTTCGGCGATGGCGCGGCCAATCAAGGACAAGTTTACGAAGCATTCAACATGGCCAGCCTATGGAAACTGCCCGTCGTATTTGTGGTTGAAAACAACCAGTATGCCATGGGTACATCACTACAACGCGCGTCATCATCGCCAGAATTATACACGCGCGGCGAGGCATTCATGATCCCTGGTGAAGCTGTCGACGGTATGGATGTACTGGCGGTCAAAGCTGCGGGTGAACGCGCTGTGGCCCATTGCCGGTCCGGCGAAGGCCCATATATTCTTGGTGTTAAGACATATCGCTACCGCGGGCACTCTATGTCTGATCCAGCCAAATACCGCACTCGTGAAGAGGTGCAAAAGATGAAGTCAGAGCGTGACCCAATTGATCATGTCAAAGAAATGATCGAACAAGGCAAACACGCGACAGCTGCAGAGCTGAAGGAAATCGACAAAGAAGTTAAAAAGATCGTGCAAGAGGCAGCGGATTTTGCGGTGGAAAGCCCAGAACCTTCTGTCGACGAACTTTACACCGACATTTACGCATAGGAACGACAGATCATGGCAATTCAAATCCTTATGCCTGCCCTTTCCCCCACAATGGAAGAAGGCACACTGGCCAAATGGCTGGTTAAAGAAGGCGACACAGTTCAGAGCGGCGATGTAATGGCCGAAATTGAAACCGACAAAGCAACGATGGAATTCGAAGCGGTCGACGAAGGCGTCATTGGCAAAATTCTAGTTGCAGAAGGCACCCAAGGTGTTGCCGTAAAAACAGCGATTGCAGTGCTGCTAGAAGATGGCGAGGATGCAACTGCTGCAGATAGTGCCGCCCCTGCCCCAAAAGCAGAAGAAACGGCCAAACCAGAAACAGAAGAAGACACATCTGCGAAGGTTCCAGCAAAAGCCGCCGCACCAATCGCGATGGAGGATGTGCCAGAGGGCACCACGTTTACATCAACAACCGTACGCGAAGCGTTGCGCGATGCCATGGCTGAAGAGATGCGCACAACCAACGAAGTCTTCGTTATGGGTGAAGAGGTTGCAGAATACCAAGGTGCTTACAAAATAACCCAAGGCATGTTA
>CALDZS010000119.1 GCA_937944065.1 uncultured Amylibacter sp.
GAATGATATATGATGCACCTGCATCGGCCACCATTTCGGCGGAAATATCACCAGTATGCGCTCCGTTTTGGGCATGGTGACAGTTTTGCGCACCGATTTTGATCGGCGAGCCTTTGGCGGTCTGGACCATGGTGCTGATTAGTGTGGCAGGGGGGCAGATCAACACTTCGGCGCTGGGCGAACCGATCAGGCTGGCTAATTGTTCAATTTCGGTCAAATCGGACATTAGTCCGTTTAATTTCCAATTGCCCGCCGCCAACTTGGTTCGCATACTTACATACCCTCGAATTTTATCGATTCACCGCATCCACAGGCTTCAGAGACGTTGGGATTGTTGAATTTGAACCCTGCCTCCAACAACGAAACTTCATAGTCGATTTGGGTTCCAAATAAGAACATCTGCGCCATAGGCGCAATCATCACAGTCGCGCCATTATGTTCAACAACTTCGTCATTTGGATCGATCGCATCGACATACTCCATGGTGTATTCCATGCCAGCACAGCCGCCTTTTTTCACACCAACGCGCAGGCCCTTTTTGTCGCCATCAGCCATCAGCTTGACGATTTGTGCCGCAGCCTTGTCGGTGATCGAGACCGCTTGTTTGCCAGGAATGCCGAACATTACATGAACCCCAGTTCTAGACGCGCTTCGTCAGACATCATATCCATACCCCATTGCGGTTCCCAAATCAGGGACACAGTGACGGATTGCACGCCAGGGACAGCAGAAACCGCATCTTCGACCCAACCAGGCATCTCGCCTGCCACAGGACAGCCCGGGGCGGTGAGGGACATGAGGATGTCGACATTCGACGCTTCATCAATGGTTACAGTGTAAATCAGGCCAAGATCAAAGATATTCACCGGTATCTCTGGGTCGTGCACAGTACGGCACGCTTCACAGATCGGCTCGTACAAAGCGTGGTCTGTGCTGGACGGTTTTATCAACGGTGTCCCTTCCATCAAGGGTGCAGTATCAGAGGTCATGTTTTTCTCACTTGGAATTCCTGACTAAACATATAGGAAAAGGGAAACCGAAGTCCAGAGATGAGCTATGACAAACCGTTTCGATTTTAAAATCAATGCAACTGATGGCAAAGCGCGCACGGGTGTTGTTCAGACCCCCAAGGGCGATATTCGCACACCAGCCTTCATGCCAGTTGGTACGGCGGCGACTGTAAAAGCGATGATGCCAGAGAGTGTCGCGGCCACGGGTGCGGATATATTGCTGGGCAATACCTATCATCTGATGCTGCGCCCAGGGGCAGAGCGTATTCATAATCTGGGTGGCCTGCACAGATTTATGAATTGGAACAAACCGATCCTAACAGATTCGGGTGGTTTTCAGGTGATGAGCCTGACAGATTTGCGCAAGCTGACCGAAGAAGGTGTAAAGTTTCGCAGCCATATTGATGGTTCAGAGTATAATCTGACACCAGAACGCTCGATGGAAATCCAAAAGCTGCTCGGTTCGGATATTGTGATGTGTTTTGACGAATGTCCTGCACTGCCAGCGGATCGCGCGCGCATTAACGAAAGTATGCAATTGTCGATGCGGTGGGCGCAGCGATCACGCGATGCGTTCGGCGATCGACCCGGATACGCCTTATTTGGCATCCAGCAAGGTGGATTAGAGAAAGATTTCCGCGAAGAAAGTGCTAATGCGCTGCAAGACATCGGTTTCGATGGCTATGCTGTTGGCGGTCTGGCCGTGGGCGAAGGCCAAGAAGCGATGTTCGACGTGTTGGATTACGCGCCTGATCAACTGCCCAAAGACAAACCACGCTATCTGATGGGGGTTGGCAAGCCTGATGACATTGTCGGTGCTGTGGAACGCGGCATTGATATGTTTGATTGTGTGCTGCCCAGCCGATCTGGCCGAACAGGCCAAGCGCAAACACGTATGGGCGCGGTTAATCTGCGTAACGCGCGGCACAAAGACGACCCGCGCCCATTGGATGAAATGTGCACATGCCCGACATGTTCAAATTACAGCCGCGCCTATCTACATCACGTGATCAAATCAGGCGAGATTATCGGATCAATGCTGTTGACGTGGCACAACCTGCATTACTATCAAGAGTTAATGTTAGGGTTGCGTGACGCAATATCAAAACAATCATTGCGAGAGTTCGTTTCGCAATTTCACGAAACCCGAACGATTGGTGACATCGATCCGATCTAAAATTTGGCCTCAAACCTGTTGTTTTTCATGCCAATAGTTGCGATACGTGATCATATATTTTCAAAGATAGAACAAATGTGAACTCTCCAATCTTGACTTTGCTGCATTTGATACGCAAATTTAGAGAACCTTAAGGAAAAGCATGACATTGCCGGATGATCTGGGATGCAATTGCTTTTTGCTAAATATAAAGGAAAAAAAAATGTCTAATGAGACAACTGTAACCTATCCCGTACTTCCTTTGCGCGACATTGTTGTGTTCCCGCATATGATCGTGCCCTTGTTTGTAGGACGCGAAAAATCGGTTCGCGCACTTGAAGCGGTGATGGAAGATAATAAAGAGATTTTGCTATCCAGCCAGATCGACCCGTCCGAAGACGAACCAACATCTGACAGCATTTACGAGGTCGGTGTGATCGCCACTGTGATGCAATTGCTGAAATTGCCTGACGGTACGGTGAAAGTTCTGGTCGAAGGTAAAGAACGCGTGCGCGTCACGGAATATCTAGAAAACGACGAATATTTCGAAGCAAACGCAGAGATTTTGGCAGAGACCAAAAGTGATCCTGCGACTGTCGAAGCGCTGGTTCGCACTGTTGCTGACGAATTCGAACGGTATGCAAAACTGAATAAAAATGTGCCTGACGAGGCGTTGAAAGCTGTGGAAGAAGCGGATTCTGCTGATGTTCTGGCTGATACTGTCGCCGGTCATTTGGCGATCCGTGTCGATCAAAAGCAGGATTTGCTGGAAACGCTGGATTTGGGCGAGCGATTAGAAGCGATCTATGGCCTGATGCAAGGCGAGATGTCTGTTTTGAAAGTCGAGAAAAAGATTAAATCTCGGGTCAAAAATCAGATGGAACGCACCCAACGAGAGTATTATCTGAACGAACAGATGAAGGCGATCCAAAAGGAACTTGGCGACGGCGAAGGCGGTGGTCAGGACGAGACCGCCGAACTCGAAGCGAAAATTTCAGAAACGAAACTGTCGAAAGAGGCCAGAGAGAAGGCTGATGCAGAGCTGAAAAAGCTGCGTAATATGTCACCAATGTCGGCCGAGGCCACAGTTGTGCGCAATTACCTAGATTGGATGCTGTCCATTCCGTGGAACAAAAAATCGCGCGTGAAAAAAGATTTGAACAAAGCGCAAGAGGTTCTTGATGCGGATCACTATGGCTTGGAAAAAGTCAAAGAACGCATCGTGGAGTATTTGGCGGTTCAGCAACGCTCGCAAAAGCTCAAAGGCCCGATCATGTGTCTTGTGGGTCCTCCAGGTGTCGGTAAAACCTCGCTTGGTAAATCTGTCGCACGTGCGACAGGGCGCGAGTTTATCCGCATTTCATTGGGCGGTGTGCGTGACGAATCTGAAATTCGCGGCCACAGACGGACTTATATTGGGTCTATGCCGGGTAAGATCATTCAGTCGATGAAAAAGGCTAAAACCAACAATCCGCTGATCCTTTTGGACGAGATTGATAAGCTGGGCCAAGATCATCGCGGTGATCCGGCCTCTGCCTTGCTAGAGGTGTTGGACCCTGAACAAAACGGGACGTTCATTGATCACTATCTAGAGGTTGAATATGACCTGTCGAACGTGATGTTCCTGACCACATCGAACAGCTATAACATTCCGGGCCCCTTGTTGGACCGTATGGAAGTGATCGCCTTGTCTGGTTACACAGAAGACGAAAAGCAAGAAATTGCGAAACGTCATCTGATGGAAAAGCAGATGAAGAACCACGGGCTGAAAGATGGCGAATTCTCGTTGGATGATGACGCGCTGAAAGAATTGGTGCGCCGTTATACCAAAGAGGCGGGTGTTCGGAATTTGGAACGCGAGCTGGCGAAACTGTGCCGAAAGGCCGTGACCAAGATCGTCAAAGGAACTGCCAAGTCAATTCGGGTTACGACCGACAACTTGTCTGATTTCTTGGGTGTGAAACGCTTTAAGTTCGGTTTGGCCGAAGATGAAAATCAGGTCGGTGTCGTCACAGGGCTTGCTTACACCTCTGTTGGTGGTGAATTGCTCTCGATCGAAGCCCTAAAACTACCGGGCAAAGGTCGCATGAAAACGACTGGCAAACTGGGTGATGTGATGAAAGAAAGCATCGAGGCGGCATCGTCGTTCGTACGCTCTATTTCGCCTCAGAT
This sequence comes from uncultured Amylibacter sp., assembly GCA_937944065.1. Lineage (GTDB taxonomy): Bacteria > Pseudomonadota > Alphaproteobacteria > Rhodobacterales > Rhodobacteraceae > Amylibacter. Next base: position 4,339 of record CALDZS010000119.1, read on the forward strand.
TGGTGTGAAACCAACGACGTTCGAAAAGGTTGATATCCACGTTCACGTGCCCGAAGGTGCTACACCCAAGGATGGCCCATCGGCAGGTATTGCCATGGTGACATCCATCGTGTCCGTGCTGACGGGGATTGCCGTGCGCAAAGACATCGCCATGACTGGTGAAGTCACCTTGCGCGGTAATGTGCTGCCAATCGGTGGGCTGAAAGAAAAACTTCTTGCGGCCTTGCGTGGTGGTATCACAACGGCATTGATCCCAGCCGAGAATGAAAAGGACCTTGTGGACATTCCTGATAATGTCAAAGCGGGTATCAAGATCATTCCAGTCAGCCATGTCAGCGAAGTTCTGAAACTGGCTTTGGTATCCGTTCCAGAGGCGATTGATTGGGACGAAGCCGCAGAAGAGGCGGCGGCGCAGAAGCTGGAAGAGAACCGTCAAAGCCTTGCCCATTAAGCATACTTAACGCGTACCAAACGGTGCGCGTTAACTTTTTCCTAACCAACACGAGCAACCATTGCGGTGCTCGTGTTTTTTTATGGAAAGGGCGCAAGACATGCCAAAAGACCTCGAAAGCCCGTTAATTGTCCGCAGACGCGATCTGTACGAGGCTGTGGTGTTGCAAACAGGCGTGCGCAACGGCGAAGTGCGTTTGGTTATGGAGGCGACGCTTGATTGTATTCACAAAGCCTTGCTGCAAAATGCCGAAGTCCACATCCCACCATTGGGGCAAATAAAGCCGATTACCCGCGAAACCGAGGCTGGCGCGCGGACAATTTACAAATTGAACCTGACGAAAGACCAAAAAGCTGAACAATCTCTCATTCAGGGCTTGAAGGATTTAGAAACTCGCGCTAGTAACCGCCGCAAGGGTGATTAGCTCAGTTGGTAGAGCGCTTCGTTTACACCGAAGATGTCAGGAGTTCGAGTCTCTTATCACCCACCATTTCTTATTCTCTCTGCAACCTCCAGCCACCGAATCCTGTTCGAGGCGGCCTTTGTGTTGATGTTAGAATGTGGTGCGGATCGTTTAAAACACGTCGCTGACATTTTTATTCACCTAAGTCACAAAACACGCTTGACCCAAGCGAACCCGCAACCTAATAAGCCGCTACTCAGTGAGCGGTTGTAGCTCAGTTGGTTAGAGTGCCGGCCTGTCACGCCGGAGGTCGCGGGTTCGAGTCCCGTCAACCGCGCCACTGAGGCTAACCTTCCAAATCTCTAACGTTCATATAGCGCCAGCACAGTGGCGATGAGCGCTGTTTTGCCCGTCTCTTTGATTTCCACGGTGACATTGTTTTCAAACAAGACCTGACCCGCTCGGCGCGGCGTGATTTGTTTCAACGTCACCGACGCGCGAATGTGGCTGCCAGCGGTAACTGGGGTCAAAAACCGTACTTTGTTCAGGCCGTAATTTATTTGCACTTTCGCATCGCTTGGAACCGGGGCGGCTTGGTTACATAAAAAGGTCAGCAATGACAGGCTCAGATACCCGTGCGCGATGGTCCCGCCAAACTGTGTCTGTGCAGCGAGGATTGGATCGGTGTGGATGAATTGATCGTCTTTGGTGACCAATGCGAATTGGTCAATCATGGCTTGATCTACCAACAGCCAATCAGACTGGCCAAGCATTTGGCCTACTTTGCGATTATAGTCTTCGATCGTCAGATTGTTTGTCATCTATTGCCCCGCGAGTTGAAAACAGTTTGGGACATGCAGGTGACAGCGTCAATCGCCATGCACCATCAATGCCACCACCAACGGCTCGGTGTCGCTGCCTGAATATAGATCAGGATTTGATGCAAGCTCATCGATCAACTTGGTGCGTTTCAACTTGGCCACACGCGCCAGATCCATCGACTGGAATAGAACGGGTCCACCGCCTTTTTCGATCTCGATTTTGATCTGCGCAAAGTTTTGCTTAACAAAGCGACTAACCTTACCACGCCGATTGTTATAAACAGTGTTTGAAATTCCAGTGCCGACTGCCTGTATAGGCCAAGTCAGTGGGTTGCCAAGATGATTGGGGTCATTGCGCGTGCAAGCGATCAAGGGGATTAACAGAATTAAAATTCGCATGGTTGGACAATAGTCGATTGCCTCCAATAAAACAGCGCTAATCGCTTGACTTTAAGGCGTAAACTTAAGATACACCGCCATCTGCACGACTCTTTTCGTGCAGTAAATGTTCATTTCATGCTTAAGTGCATGCGCTGTTCGAGGCGCGGGTTAGACCGCTAAACACTTGATAAGATTAATTATCTTGGGGCCGTAGGACGCGGATTTACAAAGGAAGACGCACATGTTTGCGGTTCTAAAAACTGGTGGCAAACAGTATAAAGTTGCTAGCGGGGACATCCTGCGTGTTGAAAAAGTAACTGGCAATGCTGGCGAAACTGTTCAATTCAACGAAATTTTGATGGTCGGTGGCGATAAGCCAGTGATCGGTGCACCTTCGGTTGCAGGCGCTGCTGTCCAAGCAGAAATCCTGGAACAAGGTAAAGGCCCGAAACTGATTCATTATGTTAAGCGCCGTCGTAAGCACAGCTCTCAGCGTAAAAAGGGTCATCGTCAGCAAATCACCGTTCTACGTGTGACTGACATTTTGGCCAAAGGTGGCGACAAGTCTGGTGTTGCAGCCGCAGAAAATGGCCGCGGGTTTATCCCTGCCGCCGCTGATGCGCCTGTAGCCAAAAAAGCAGCGGCGAAAAAGCCAGCTGCGAAAAAAGCAGACGCTAAGCCAGCAGCAGCTAAGAAGCCTGCCGCGAAAAAAGCCGCTCCTGCGAAAGCAGCAGCAGAAAAGAAACCAGCAGCTAAAAAAGCAGCGCCTAAAAAGGCTGCTGCGAAAAAAGCTGACGACAAGTAAAGGAAGACCGACATGGCACATAAAAAAGCAGGTGGTTCATCCCGTAACGGTCGCGACTCCGCGGGTCGTCGTCTTGGCGTGAAAAAATATGGCGGCGAAGCCGTTGTTCCAGGTAACATCATCGTGCGTCAGCGCGGCAACAAATGGTGGCCGGGTAAAAATGTTGGACAAGGTAAAGACCATACATTGTTCGCCCTAGAAGGTGGCGCTGTGAAATTCCACAAGGGTTTCAAAGGTCGCACATTCATTTCAGTTCTACCGATGGCGGAAGCTGCTGAATAAGACTTAGTCGATATACTTATTACAAGGGATCGGCTTCGGCCGGTCCTTTTTTTTATTCTGATTTTGAATTTAAACTTGGATTGGTCAAAACGCTCCAATGATGGGGCAAACTTAGACGTGAAAGGACGTCATCATGACCAATATTGAAAAAGAGATCATTACTTATAAAATTATCACTCGCGGGACCAAAGCGGAACTTGGGGCGTATCCACAAGATCCACATGCTTGGACCGAGGTCCATTTTGCGCAAGCGCCCAAGGCGACGTCTCGCGGCTTTTTCTCGTTCATCATGACGTTCGCGTTCAAAATCGCAAAAATAAGAAAATCTAGGGGCCCTAAGGGGCCCCAATCCCCAAACATTCTGTCCGAGGTTAGGGCGAGTTTACCCAACATTTCCCTTGTTAACTTACGCTTGGTTAAGTGGGACGCTGTCTTATGAAAAAGACCATTCAAACAGATAGATTGGTTTTGCGCACTCCGAGTGTTTCCGATGTGTCGGCATTGGTACAGGCGTTGAACAATTACGAAATCACAAAATGGTTGGCGAAGGTTCCTCACCCTTACACGGATGTGGATGCGCAGCAATTCATCGCGGCCAACGCGGATAAGGCGCACCCAACATATCACATTTACCATGATGGACGCCTGATCGGAGGGGTCGGTTTAGGCGGCTTGGTTGGTTTAGGGTATTGGCTGATCCCAGATGCATGGGGCAAGGGTTATGTTACCGAGGCCAGTGGCGCCCTGTTGGCACGCCATTTTACAGATGCAAATGCGCAGGCTGTGACCTCTGGCTATCAATCAAGT
>CALDZS010000120.1 GCA_937944065.1 uncultured Amylibacter sp.
ATAGGCCCAGATGAAGTACGCCAGAAATTGGCACTGACCAAACGAGCGCCAAAATGATCCGTACTATAGCCCTCGTATTGTTGGCTTCGGTGTTTGGACAAATGGCCGAAGCAGGAAAATACCGCGATACATCGAAACCCATGACGGTTGTGTCCGAATTCGACATTCAGCCCTATTTAGGCCGATGGTATGAAATAGCACGTTTCCCCAATCGATTTGAACGCAATTGTGTCGGCGTCACCGCAGACTATAGCATGCGCGCCGATGGCCAAGTTGACGTTCTAAACACCTGCCGAAAAAAATCCCTTGATGGTAAAGTAAAAACAGCCAAAGGTGTTGCGCGTATCGAAGACGACGCAAAACTATCCGTCACTTTCACACCGTGGTTGCCTTTCTTACGTGGTGATTATTGGGTGCTATATCTGACGCCAGATTATTCTGTCGCTGTTGTCGGCGAACCAAAAGGCCGCACGGGTTGGATTTTGGCGCGCACGCCAGATATCAGTCCAGCAGCACGAAATTTGGCAGAGGCTGCTTTGACCAAAAACGGGTACAATCCCGCGCTTTTGATAACGGTTCCGCAGGCGATTGGCACAAGACAGTGACGGCGCAGCGTGTTGTCATAACTGCTGGCGCGTCTGGTATTGGCCGCGCTTATGCCAGCGCGTTCGCGGCAACAGGTGCAAAGATCGCAATTTGTGATATCAACGCTGACGCAGTGGCTGCCTTTGCATCCGAGTTCCCAGATGCAATCGCTGCTGTTGCCGATGTGACCGATAAGGCGCAAATGGATGCATTTCTTGCCAATGTGGACGACCGTTTCGACGGTGTTGATCTTGCCATTGCTAATGCAGGAACAGGTGGCCCTGCCGGTCATATCGAAGATTTGGAACTCACCGATTGGCAAGCATGCATATCTGCCAATCTAGATGGTGCATTCCAGCTTTGTGCATGGGCTGCGCGCCACATGAAGACGCAAAAATCAGGTTCGATGATCTTGATGTCGTCCACGGGTGGAATGTTTGGGTATCCGCTCCGGTCACCATATTGCACAGCCAAATGGGGTGTGATCGGCTTGATGAAAGCGCTTGCATGCGAACTTGGCCCCTTCGGTATCCGCGTCAACGCGATCTGCCCGGGCGCTGTTGAAGGTGATCGGATGGAACGCGTATTGGCGATGGAGTCAGCAGCATCTGGTCGTTCCACTGACGAAACGCGTGAACTATACGTGAAAGGTGTATCGATGAAGACTTGGGTCACAACTGATGATCTGATCGACGCGGCGATGTTCCTATCCTCGCCTGCCGCATCCAAAATCTCTGGTCTTGTTCTACCCGTGGACGGCCATACTGAAACCATCAATCCTTGAGGTCAAAATGACAAAAACAGCAGCAATTATTGGCGGTGGCGTCATCGGCGGCGGCTGGCTCGCGCGCTTCGTTCTAAACGGTTGGAACGTCAACGTGTTCGATCCTGACCCAGAGGCGGGGCGCAAGATTGACGCCGTCTTGGCCAATGCCCGGCGCGCACTACCAATGTTGTACGACGTAGCATTGCCGACCGAAGGTACCATCACGTTTTGCGACACTTTGGCGGGTGCGGTACGCGATGCGGACTGGGTACAAGAAAGTGTGCCAGAGCGTTTGGATATCAAGCATAAAGTTTATGCCGAACTTGCCGAACATGTCCGCGATGACGCCATTATCGGATCATCCACTTCTGGTTTTAAACCTTCGGAGCTACAACAGGGAATGGCGATTGCGTCGCAAATCATGGTCACGCATCCCTTTAATCCAGTCTATCTGCTGCCCTTGATCGAACTTGTTCCAAGCCCTGCAAATGATGCGAGTACAATCAAACGGGCGCAGGATATCCTAACTTCTCTCGGCCTTTATCCGCTGCATGTACGCAAAGAAATCGACGCACATATCGCTGATAGATTTCTAGAGGCGGTATGGCGCGAGGGTCTATGGCTGATCAAAGATGGCATCGCAACAACCGAGGAAATCGACAATGCAATCCGATACGGGTTCGGCCTGCGCTGGGCCCAAATGGGCCTGTTCGAGACGTATCGCATTGCGGGCGGCGAGGCTGGCATGAAACATTTCATCGCACAATTCGGCCCCTGCCTGTCATGGCCATGGACCAAGCTGATGGATGTGCCAGAGTTGACGGATGAATTGGTTGATATGATCGGGACACAATCGGACGCGCAAGCGGGCGATTTATCGATCCGCGATCTCGAACGTCTGCGCGACGATAATCTTGTCGCCATGATGCGCGCACTAAAGGGTCAAAATGCGGCTGCGGGTGCTTTGCTGAACACTCACGAGGCGACCCTTGCACCAAAATCAGAGGCAAACGTTAAACCCTTACAAACAATTGCGCGCACCATTCCTGTTGATTGGACCGACTATAACGGCCACATGAATGAAAGCCGTTATGGCCAGATCTATTCAGACGCCGCTGATGCTGTGATGAAACTGGTTGGGGCAGATGCAGATTATATCGCCGACGGGCTCAGCTATTTCACTGTCGACATTAACATCAAGTTCTTGGCTGAAAATCACGCGGGCGATGCGGTTACTGTGAATTCACGCGTTCTGATCGGTGAAGGCAAAAAACTGAAACTGGCGCACGACATGTTGGCGGCGGATGGAACAGTCGTTTCCACTGCGGAACAATTCTTGATCCATGTCAGTTTAGAAACCCGCGCATCGTGCGCCCCGCGCGCAGACGTTTTGGCCAAGGTCGAAGCGCTGGCGGCCGCCCATGCAGGAGACGCATAATGGATTTCGGATTAAGCCAAGAACAAGAGATGATCGTCGACACGGTACGCAGCTTTGTCGAGAAAGAAATCTACCCCCACGAGCAAATGGTGGAACGCACGGGCGTCGTGCCGTCCGAGATCGCACAAGAGATAAAACGCAAAACTCAAGAGCTGGGTTTTTACGCCTGCAACTTTCCCGAAAGCGTTGGTGGCGCGGGCTTGTCGCATGTCGATTTTTCACTAGTGGAACGTGAACTCGGTCGCGGATCGATGGCCCTGACGCATTTCTTTGGCCGCCCTCAAAATATTTTGATGGCGTGCAAGGGCGATCAGATTGAACGCTATCTTATGCCCGCCGTGTGCGGCGACCGGATGGACGCACTGGCGATGACCGAACCAGATGCTGGATCAGATGTGCGCGGCATGAAATGCACAGCTGTGCGCGATGGTGATGACTGGATTATCAACGGATCAAAACACTTTATTAGTGGTGCGGAACATGCTGATTTCTTTATTGTTTTTGT
>CALDZS010000121.1 GCA_937944065.1 uncultured Amylibacter sp.
ACGGCGCGTTCAGCTTCGCGTTCAGCCGTGTCTGCTTCTTCGCGGGCTGCGCGTTCTTTTTCTTGTGCTTGCGCAGCTTCCAGCGCTTTGCGGCGACGATCCATTTCGGCGTCTGACAATCCGGCAGCACGCTGGGCTTGCGTCCCAGTAGGGCCGCCCTTGCCCGGCACGATTACGCGTTTGCGCTTCTTCTCAACCACAACTGATTTGCTGCGTCCGCCTGAAAAGCTCTGTTTCACATGGCCACCGCCACTGCGGCCGCCGCCAAGTCCTAATGGTTTTTTATCGTCGCTCATTCGTCTTCTTAACCTTTCATGCCAACTATTTGGCTTTAGCCTTATTTTTTGCGTCCCGAAGGCCGCCTAGGCGCTCAGCTTCGGCCGTGATGCTTTTACGCAATCCATGACCAGTCAGCGCCGCGTGTATTACATAATCTCTGCCGAATGCCAAACCCAATTCGGCGGATGTTAGGCAACCGATGTAACTATGTTCATTGGTCGGTGGCCGTAGTTTCTGTTTTTGTGCGCCTGACCCATCATGCGCTTGGATTAAAACCCGCGCTTTTTCCGAAATTAATGCGCCCTTAACCGTTTCGAAACCCTGAATCGCCTGTCCGCTGCGACGTGCCATTGATATCAAATCCGATATACGTCGCGCAAGTAGGCGATCAGTTAATGCATATAAGTCATCAGGCAAGGTCGCCTTGGCCTTTGCGCCCCGCGAAAACAAGTTTTTTGAAATCGCGAGTTCTAAGGCGGAACGCGTGGCGCTGACCCAGATGCCGCGACCCGGCAATCGAGAGGCAACATCGGGTGTGACCACCCCGTCTGGTGACAGGGCGAACCGGATCATTTGATCCTTGGGCAGGTCTTCACCGGTTGCGATGCAACGTCGTGTCTGACCAGTTGTTTTAGATGAGGCGCCCCGCGTCATGGCGGTTCTCCGAAGCCTGACGCATCAGGCTTCGGCCTCCTCAGCTGTTTCGCCTTCTTCTTTGGCGGCAGCTGCAGCTGCATCGGCGTCTAACTGTTCTTGCGTGACCCAGCCCAATTGCATCCGCGCAGTCATAATCAATTCTTGCGCTTCTTCTAGGTTCACTTCGTGCTTCTCTAGGATACCGTCATCTTTGTGACGCTCGCCATCCACAGTTGTGTAACCGCCAGCCAATTCCCAATCGGCGCAGGTTGCGAAATCTTCCAAAGATTTCACACCATCTTCGCCCAGGGCGACCAGCATCTGCGGTGACAGACCTTCAAAGTCGATCAGCGATTGTTCCACACCCATTTCACGGGCAGTCGCAACAGCTTTGGCATTAATCTCGTCCAAGCTTTCGCGTGCACGCGCTTGCAGCTCGTCTGCTGTGTCCTGGTCGAAACCGTCGATAACCAACAGCTCGTCGATTTCAACATACGCAACTTCTTCAAGACTTGCGAAGCCTTCAGAAACCAATAGCTGAGCAACCACTTCGTCCACGTTCATTGTTTCCATGAACAGTTTAGAGCGGATTTCAAATTCTTTCTGACGACGCTCTGATTCTTGCGCCTCTGTCAAAATGTCGATGTCCAAACCAGTCAGCTGCGATGCAAGACGTACGTTTTGTCCACGACGACCAATTGCCAACGACAGCTGATCTTCGGCCATAACAACCTCGATACGTTCCGCGTCATCATCCAGAACAACTTTGCTGACTTCAGCAGGTTGCAATGCGTTAACCAAGAATGTTGGCGCATCTTCGTTCCAAGGGATGATGTCGATCTTTTCACCCTGCAGTTCGTTAACCACGGCCTGAACGCGTGATCCGCGCATACCAACACAAGCACCAACTGGATCGATAGAATTGTCGTATGAAATTACGCCGATTTTGGCGCGTGAACCTGGATCGCGGGCAACTGCCTTAATCTCGATGATACCATCATAGATTTCAGGGACTTCCATTTTGAACAATTCAGCCATGAATTCTGGCGCTGTCCGTGAAAGGAAAATCTGTGGACCGCGTTGTTCTGAACGTACTTCTTTGATGTAGGCACGAATGCGGTCGCCGTTGCGGAACATTTCACGGTTGATCAATTGATCGCGGCGGCACACAGCCTCTCCACGGCCAACATCAACAATAACGTTGCCATATTCTGTGCGTTTGACCAGACCATTGATGATCTCGCCTTGGCGATCCTTGAACTCTTCGTACTGACGATCACGCTCTGCTTCGCGAACCTTTTGCAAGATCACTTGTTTGGCAGATTGCGCGGCGATGCGGCCGAAATCCATTGGCGGCAATTCGTCGATAACAAATGCGCCCACCTCTGGGTTTGGTAAATGTGCGCGGGCTTCTTCGACGGTCATCTGGGTCGACATATTTTCGACTTCTTCAACAACTTCGCGCACGCGTGTCATTTGTAACTCACCCGACTTGCGATCGATATTTGCACGGATGTCCAGTTCTGGACCGTATTTTGATTTGGCTGCTTTGGAATAGCTTTCTTCCATTGCTTGTAAAACCAGATCAGGGTCGATCATTTTTTCACGCGCAACCGAGTCTGCGATTTGCAAAAGCTCTAGTCTGTTAGCACTGGTTATAGCCATATCATTTATCCTCTTCAGTTTGGACTTCGTCGAAATCACTTTCGACAATATCTTTGCGGTTCTTCAACATCGCCGCAATTAAATCATCAGTCATCAGCAGCTTTGCATCTGACAACCATTCAAATTCAAGTCCAATTGTACCCTGTTGGATTTCAATCAGAACTTCGTTATTTTCGACACCGCGCAGAATGCCTTTGAACCGACGTTGACCTTCGATCAATTCAGTTGTTTCGATCTTTGCCTCGAACCCGACCCAGTTTTCGAAATCTTTCAAACGGGTCAATGGGCGGTCGATGCCGGGGCTGGACACTTCTAATGCGTAATCAGCCTCGATCGGGTCTTCGACGTCCAACACAGCACCCAATTCGGTGCTGATAATGGCGCAATCGTTCACTTCGATCCCGCCGTCAGGCTTGTCAGCCATAACTTGCAGGGTCACTTTTTTGCCAGCCATCAGACGCAGGCGCACCAATTCGTACCCCAGTCCTTCGACCACAGGCTGAACAATGCTGGCCATTCGTTTGTCTATCGCTGCTCTCGCAATCAAGTCTGACATTTATTTTTCCACAAAAAAACGGGCGCATGGCCCGTCGAAATTTCCGATGGAAGTTTGGGTTTGGACGCCTAACTTACCGATGTTGGTTTTCATATAGGAGGGGTGTGCAAGAATTGCAAGAGGATTCGGTCTTTGCGCGCACTGGATCAGCTTATCAAGAAACAAAACTGTCCACAGTTCCAGTTTGTACTTACAATCTGTCAACAGGTTTTATATCTGTTTGAAATTATAGGGGATCCGTTCCAACAGGGGACTATCTGATAAACCTGCTTATCACCAAGGCTATTTTGCACACGCATCTGTGATGGATATTTCGCGATTATTTAAGGCGAAACGAGTGTTGGTGCGATGCTTTTAAAAGTGGTCTGGCTTGTTGTCGCTTCACCCAGGTGCGGAAGAACGTGCCATATAATGCTTGTGTTGAGTGTACAGTTTCTTAAAATTATTGCACCGCAGGGCTTGATATAATTGAAGTTGGAAAACTGTGATGTTCATCACTTTTGAAACCGCGAGCGAATGATTAACAATGTGAAATCAAGTGACTGCAGCTGGGTCGGGGATGTAAGGTCTGGCTGCCGCAAGAACATCGAAATAGGGGTCGAACATGAGAATACGTCAGTTTACCAAATCTTATAGCGTTGCTGAAGATGGGCTTGCTTGGGCAAGCTTGCTCCCCACACTCTGTTTTTATACCCTATCACTTTTGGCTGCTATTATGTTTCGCGACAGTTGGATCCTACTGGCATTGTTCGTATTTCTGGCCGCAATTGGCATAATCCGTATCTACATGCTGCAACATGATTGCGGGCATAATTCGTTTTTCGAAGATCGCGATATGAATACGAGAGTGGGAACTTTGCTGTCGATTATCACGTGCACACCGTTAAAATCGCTTCGGTATAATCATGGCTTGCACCATGCGCATATCGGGGATTTGGACGAACGTGATGCGTCTGAAATTTACACAATGACGTTAAAAGAATATGCACAAGCGCCTTTGTGGCTGCGAATTGGTTACCGAATTTACCGATCGCCGCTGACTTTGTTTGTGATTGGGCCAAGCTTGATATTCTTGGTGCGTTATCGCTGGCCCAAAAACATTATGAAGACTGGAATTAGTGACGCGATGATAACCAACCTAATGCTGGCGGTAAAAATTTCATTGCTGGTGGCCGTGTTCGGTATGCCTGCCTTCTACATCTGGCTATGTGCGGCGGTTATTGCATCCAGCATTGGGGCGTTCATCCCTTATATCCAGCATAATTTCGAGAACGCTTACTGGGATCGAAATCCTGACCTAGACTTTGAAACAGCAGCGTTGCAGGGCACGACTATCCTGTCTTTTGGCCCATTGTTTGATCTGTGCACTGCAAACATTGCCTACCATGATATTCATCATTTGAATGCGCGTGTTCCGTCCTACAAGCTGAAACAATGCCATCAAGATATGGTGCATTTATTGTCACCAACCCGGGTTGGTTTTTTAGAAGGTGTTGGCAGCATTCAGTGGAAACTGTGGGACGAAGAGCAATCCAAAATGGTGCATTTCCCCAAACGCCAAGAGATGGTTTTAGCAAGCCAAGATACTGAACTGGCCTAGCGCTTAATGCGATAGTGATAGTGGCCGATTACTTCGTAACCCAAACCTTTATATAGCGCCTGTGCTGGCTTGTTTTGACGCGTTGCAATGACACTGACGGTTTTCGCACCCTTCATGCCCGCCCACATTGAAGCAGCCAGCATCAACTGACGACCTAGACCTTTGCGGCGACGATCAGGATCGACTTCTACGGCATGCACCATGGCAATTTCATTGTGAATAGCGACAAATCCAGTGGCACCTTCTGTTTGCAAAAACGTCTTTGGCCCCGTCACGCGATTCATCACGGCAACCCTGTGCTCATCTATGCCCGCGTCTTTCCAAATCGCCAGCTGAGCTGACGACGGTTTGTCCAAGAAATCAGCAGGCAAGTCCGAGCTTTTGTCTGCGACACGTCTGGCCAGCATGACCACAGGATCAATGATAGAGTAGCCGCGTTTGGCCAGATGCATTTCCAAGGTTGGAAATCCATCGCGGATCATGAACAATGCAGGTTGCTTCAGCGCTGCCATAGCCGCCTCTGCTGTACCGATCTCGGCGCTGACATGTTCTTGGTTGGCGGCTGACACACGTTTGCCACCACCGCGCCCTTCGCGAATGCACCAACCGTCTTTTATCTCTTTTGCGAAGGGTGCCCACGTCTCGTCAATCGTATCGTACAGGTCCTGCGCGCTTGGCTTTGTCCAGCTCATATTATCTCGTTTATGGTTCAAATGTTATTCTAATCTCTTCAATAGCGGCCGCTACTTGGGCGGCGTCGGTGCCACGTACAACTAAATTGGCGCCGTGCTTACCCTCTTTAAAAAATGGATATGATCCAACACTTAGGCTGGGAAAGGCGGCGGCGATTTTGCCCAATGGACCAGCGATGCTGCTTTCGGATAGATCAGCGCGGAAACTGTCCGAGACAACCTCTGCCCCGTGATCTAGTGTCGGCAGCAGATTTTTAACCATCGCTGCGAAAATGTTAGGCACGCCTGCCATCACATGCACGTTTTCCATGCTAAAACCTGGCGCATGTGAAATCGGATTATCGATCAATGTCGCACCGTCCGGGATGCGCGTCATGCGCAATCTAGCTTCGTTAAAATCAGCCTCGCCGTTTTCATAATTCAAGGCCAGCGCCTTGCGCGCATCTTCGCGGCTATCAATGCCGACTTTGAAACTGGCAGCGATACAATCTGCGGTGATGTCATCATGTGTAGGGCCAATTCCGCCACTGGTGAACACATAGGTAAACACTGCACGCAATTCAGAAACTGCGCGTACAATGGCATTATGGTCATCAGACACCACGCGTACCTCTGAAAGATCGATCCCGATTTTTGTCAGTTCGCCCGCAAGATGGTACATATTTGCATCTCTGGTGCGGCCTGACAGGATTTCATCCCCGATCACCAGCATTGCCGCAGTTGGATTCGCCATTCACTTGTCCTTTGTGCATTGGGCTTTTATGGATAATAGCATGAAATTTAGCCCAACTCTATTCCCTGCGCATTTGGTAAAACGCTATAAGCGATTTTTAGCGGATGTTCGACTGGCAGATGGAACAGTTGTAACGGCCCATGTTGCAAACCCTGGATCGATGATTGGGCTGTGTGAAAAAGGGCTGCGGGTTTGGCTGGAACAAAACGACGACCCTAAGCGTAAATTGAAATATTCGTGGAAGCTGGCAGAGCTATCGGATGGAACAATGGTTTGTGTAGATACCGGTGCCGCCAATAAGATTTTGGCCGATGCGTTGAAGGCACACAATATTTCAGAGCTGCACTACGATACGTTTCGCGCAGAGGTAAAATATGCCGAGAATTCGCGGGTGGATTTTCTGTTAACTCATGATGGGCGCGATCATTATCTAGAAGTAAAGAGTATAACCCTGTCTCGCCAGCCCGGATTGATGGAGTTCCCTGACAGCGTTACCAAGCGTGGCACCAAACACATGGGCGATTTGGCTGCGATGGTGGCCGAAGGTCACGATGCGACGATCCTATATCTGGTCTGCCGCGACGACGGGCAAGTCGCAGCACTGGCCGAGGATATTGACCCTGTCTATGTCGCCTCTGTTCACAAAGCGATAGATGCAGGGGTGCGCGTTCTTTGTTATGATACAATCTTAACGCCAGCTGGAATAAGACTTGGTAAAACTCTGCCCTTGGCAATTTTGGGGGTTTCAGGTTAATAGCTTAGGCAAATCAAGGACGGCCCACGTGAACAAACAACCAAGATTAAATGCAGACGGTATCACAATCCACACGGCGGACGAATTTGAAGGTATGCGTCGTGCAGGCAAACTGGCTGCTGAAATTTTGGATATGATTGGACCGCACGTCGTACCCGGTGTGACGACTGACCATTTGGACAAATTATGCCATGACTTTATGCTGGAGAACAATTCTGTTCCGGCGACGCTCGGCTATCGTGGATATCCAAAGTCATCGTGTATCTCGATCAATCACGTGGTGTGTCACGGTATTCCATCAGACAAAAAACTGCGTGACGGTGACATTCTGAATATCGATGTGACATGCATACTGGATGGCTGGTTTGGTGATAATTCGCGGATGTATGTCGCTGGTAAAAGATCCCGCAAGGTCGAACGTCTGATCGAAGTAACACACAACGCATTGATGATGGGTATTGATCAGGTAAAGCCTGGAAATACCTTTGGCGATATCGGTGCCGCTATTCAAACTTATGTCGAAGCTCAGCGGTGTTCAGTTGTTCGTGATTTTTGTGGCCATGGGTTGGGCCAGGTCTTTCATTCTGCCCCGAACGTTTTGCACTACGGGCGCTGGGGCACTGGTCCTGTGCTGGAAGAAGGTATGTTCTTTACCATCGAACCTATGGTCAACTTGGGAAAACCCGAAACCAAGATACTGGCGGATGATTGGACGGCCGTGACCAAGGATAAATCGTTGTCTGCACAATTCGAGCATTCTTTGGGCGTGACCGCCGACGGATGTGAGATTTTTACACTGTCACCTGCGGGCAAATTCTATCCGACTTGGGACTAAGGTAAGTTTTCCTTAACCAAGGCTGGTGCAATCTTGCAGAATGACGAAGCAATCAGAATTCTCGGAAATGCCGATGGCGAACTTATTTCGCACGGAACCTACGGAAGACTTTCGCAAGAATCATCGCCAAAGACTGCGAGAACGGTTTAGCAAAGGCGGCGCCACCGCGATGCCCGATTACGAGTTGTTGGAGTTGATCCTATTCCGATCTATCCCACGTCGTGATGTCAAACCGCTGGCGCATAAATTGATGAAGGAATTTGGTGATTTCAACCGTGTGCTTGCAGCACCCGTTCAGCGTTTGGCGCTAGTAAAAGGCATTGGCCCAAAGGTGGCGCAGGAGCTTAAAATCATCGAAGCAGCCGGCCACCGCATGGCGTTGGCACAGGTGCTGGGCAAAGAGGTTTTGTCGTCATGGGACGCCTTGATGCGATATTGTAAATCGGTCATGGCACACCGCGAAACCGAGCAATTTCGAATATTGTTTCTGGACAAGAAAAACAAATTAATCGCGGATGAGGAACAACAAAAAGGCACCGTGGATCATGTACCAGTCTACCCAAGAGAGGTCGCGAAACGTGCCCTAGAATTAAACGCTAGTGCATTGATATTAGTTCATAACCATCCGTCAGGTGATCCATCACCCAGCCAAGCAGATATTGATATGACGCGGCGCATTGAAGAGGCGTTACGCACCCTGGGGATAATTTTGCACGATCATATTATCATCGGAAAAGAGACCGATGCCAGCTTTCATGCGCTTGACCTACTTTGACGGTTCACGATCCTTCACCCACAGTTCGACACGCCAATTCATGGCGCGTTCCTGAGGCGAGCTGTTACACGAGACTGGTGCCACGTTACCGAAAGAGACAGGCTGGGCAATCGCCTCGTCCACTTCCTCAAGATAGGGCGTGTCGAACACATGCTCCATCACTAGTTTTGCACGTTTTAGGCCTGCTGACACAGCTGCACCATTGCCTTGGCGGTTGTCGGTAAACCCCACAAAAAACAGGGTTTTGTCTGCGAAATGTCCGTCGGATATCGCCTGCGACAACATACTTGCATACCCAAGCGATGTGGCGTCCAAGCTATCGCCAGTGGCGTTATATCGAAATGTTGTCGACAGGCGCTTTCCGTCGCCCAGCATCGACATCATCCTTTTCAATTCGCCTACAGACCCGCCGTTGCTAAGGCCCTCGATCGCGTGGCGTAGCCTGTTGCCTTGGTCTGCGATACGCTGCGAGGACGGCCAAACCCCCACAAATCCTTGTTTGGCCATTGCTTTTTGTGCCGGTTCAGATTTCAGCCAGTTCATAAATCTGCGCTGAACCTTTGTCATGCGTGTACGAGGCAGGTACATTTCATAGGCAAAGCTTAGGGGGTATTCAGCCGATTGGATGTTGAAACGCGTCGGCCGAAATTCCCAATTGCACTGGGTTCTAATTGTCATGATATGGCTGTCCGTGTGATGGCGGTATCTGATCAGCCCGATGGCGCCTTGTCGGGTGGCAACCAAACGCTCTACATCCGCGTCTTTGTCCATCCTCAATGCAAAGCTTAGATCGTTGGGCCCTAGAATTTTGGGAATTTGATAGTTGTGACTAACAAGGTCACGAGAAACGTAGACGCTGATTGGCAAATTCGGTCCGCCGAGATCTGACCAGTTAATAATCTCGCCGTCCAAAATCTGCGTAAGCTGTGCAATCGTCAGGTGTTTGATCGGGTTATCTGGGTGGCTGATTGGTAACAACGCGCCGCGCGCAAGGAGTGTTGACCGAAATTCTTCTATCGGTGCATCGGGCGCGTCGCCTAGATAGATTGGATTGATAGTATCAACGCTGGTGGAGGTGTCTGACAGTCCGACCAGTGCTACTGCATCAAGGTCTTTGTCTTGGATGTGCATGGTCAGGCGGGTATCACCATGAGGGTTACCCATCGCCATTTGGTCGGATGCAAGGGCATATGTTTGGATCAAAAGGGGCATTAGATCTGTCACCAGCTCGCCGCGGCCAACAAATGCAAACTGTTCGACAAGTTGATCTAGTTTGGGGCATTCCCATCCCGTACAAGTCATACCTTCGCCGCGAACGGTTAGTGCGCCAAATTCCGTTTGGATACGATAATCCGCGCCGTCAAAATGCAGCAAGCGTCCTTTGATTTCCAAGCGACCCTCTGCTGAAACCAAAGAGATTTCTTGTGCGGCGACAGGCGCCATCCAACAAAATGCAAACGCGCATGTCATCCAACACGCAAAACATTTACGAAAAAAAGTCCCCATTACACAGCTATTCCACACAGATCGGGGCGCTATCAAGAGAATTGTCACAAACGGTCGCAGCGGCAGTTTGTGCTGCGACCCCAAGAATTTAGCCTAGTTTACCGTGACAATGCTTGTATTTCTTGCCTGATCCGCAAGGGCAAGGCTCGTTTCGACCCACAGGCGGCCAGTTAGATGTATCTTCATCGCTCGTTGCACTTTCTGCGACGGCTTCAAAGTTTAATTCAATTCCCGCTGCGTCGGCCTGAGCTTTGATATCTTCGATGTCAGCGCCGTTTTGAACCGCTTGCATGATTTGTTGCGCCAACATTTGTTGTTGTTCTTCTTCGGTTGGCTTGCGAATGTTAGCCAAGGAAGCAGTCACATCCAGACGCAAGCTATCCAACAAGCTTTCGAACAGGCCAAATGCTTCGGTCTTATACTCGCTCAATGGATCGCGCTGGGCGTAGCCGCGCATACCCACGACTGACCGCAGATGTTCCAGCGTCATCAAGTGTTCGCGCCATTTTCCGTCAATCGTTTGCAGCAACAGTTGTTTTTCTGCCATCCGCAATTGTTCTTCACCAACTTCGACGGATTTGGCAGCCATAGACGCGTCAGCTTTTTCTGAAATCCGTTCGCGCAATGCTTCGTCATCAATGCCTTCTTCGGCAGCCCAATCGACGATCGGTAAGTCCACTTGAAGAACTTCGGCGATACGTGTCTGCAAACCTTGGGTGTCCCACTGATCTGCGTAAGCACGCTCTGGAATATGTTCGTCAACAAGATCGTCGATCACTTCGTCACGCATATCTTTGACAACCTCTGACAGATTGTCGCTTTTCATAATTTCCAAACGTTGCTCAAAGATTGCTTTACGTTGATCATTCATCACATCGTCGAATTTTAGCAATTGTTTGCGGATGTCAAAGTTGTGACCCTCGACCTTTGCCTGCGCTTTTTCTAGCGACTTGTTCACCCATGGATGAATGATCGCTTCGCCCTCGGCCATACCGAGTTTCCCGAGAACAGCGTCTAGGCGTTCTGATCCGAAAATACGCATTAGATCGTCTTCTAAGGATAGAAAAAACGCAGAACGACCTGGATCACCCTGACGACCAGAGCGACCGCGCAGTTGGTTATCGATGCGACGGCTTTCGTGACGTTCAGTGGCCAGAACGAACAGTCCGCCCGCTTCTTTGGCCTTTTCTTTGGCTTCGGCCACTTCAGCGCGGATCTTTGCCTCTTCTACTGCGTCGCCATTTGCATTTTTGGCAACGCGCATGTCGGCATTACCGCCCAATTGAATGTCGGTTCCGCGGCCAGCCATGTTGGTCGCGATTGTTACTGCACCTGGTCGGCCAGCGTCCGCAATAATTTCCGCTTCTTGTTCATGAAAGCGCGCGTTTAGAACGTTGTGCGGGATACCATCTTTGTTGGCAGCCATTTTTTCCAACGCGTCGGCGCCTTCGATAAAGCTTTCTTTTTCGCTTTCTTTTTTGAAATTATCTGCAGTTTGGCGCAGCCGTTTCGCAATTTCTAGCATCGTGTTGGTGTCACGCATCATGGTCGACAAAAGGTCCGATTTTTCAATCGATGTCGTCCCTACCAAAATCGGCTGGCCTTTGACATGCGCTTTGGCAATCTCGGACACAATCGCGCGGTACTTTTCAGTGGCTGTACGGTAGATTGCATCATGTTCATCAACACGCGCGATTGGGCGGTTGGTTGGAACCTCGACCACGCCAAGCCCGTAAATCTCTGCAAATTCTTCGGCTTCTGTTTGTGCTGTCCCCGTCATTCCAGCCAGTTTGTCGTAGAGGCGGAAATAATTTTGGAAAGTTACTGATGCCAGCGTAACGTTTTCCGGCTGGATTTCACATTTTTCTTTCGCTTCGATGGCCTGATGCAATCCATCAGACAGACGTCGACCGTCCATCATGCGCCCTGTGAATTCATCGATCAGCATAACTTTGTTATCTTTGATGATGTAATCTTTGTCGCGTTGGAACAGAACATGTGCGCGCAGCGCGTTGTTAATGTGATGAACCACCGTCGTGCTTTCGGGGGCATACATTGGCTGACCCTCTGGCAAGATACCCAAGGCGGACAAACGATCCTCGAAGAAATCATTGCCTGCATCGGTCAATGTTGCAGAGCGTGCTTTTTCATCCACAACGTAAAAGTCTTTGTCCAGCCCTGGTATAATCTCATCAATTGCCACGTATAAATCGGAACGGTCGTCAGCAGGGCCAGAAATGATCAATGGCGTGCGAGCTTCGTCGATTAGAATACTGTCAACCTCGTCCACGATGGCGAAATAGTGATCGCGCTGCGCCATTTGCGACAATTCTGACCGCATATTATCGCGTAGATAATCAAATCCCAATTCGTTGTTTGTGGCATAGGTGACATCAGCGGCATAGGCATCAATCTTGACGTCTGCATCCATGTTCGGAACCACGACACCGACTGTCATGCCTAGAAATTCGTAAACATGCCCCATCCATTCTGCGTCACGCGCTGCCAGATAGTCATTCACCGTGACCACATGCACACCACGACCGGTCAGCGCGTTTAGGTAAACTGGCAAGACGGACATCAGGGTTTTACCCTCGCCCGTTTTCATTTCAGATATGTTGCCTTGGTGCAGGAATATCCCGCCCATCAGCTGGACATCATACGCTCGCAGACCAATCGCACGCAGTGCTGCTTCACGGGCAACCGCAAATGCCTCTGGTAACAATGCGTCAAGGCTTTCGCCATCTGCCACGCGTGCACGGAACTCGTCTGTCTTTGCGCGAATTTCATCGTCGGACAGCGGCTTGATGCTGTCCTCTAGTGCATTGATCTTGTCGACCAAGGGCTGAACCGATTTGATTCTACGATCGTTATGAGTTCCGAAAACTTTTTTCGACAGGGTGCCTAAGCCAAGCATATCTGCTCCGTGTAAAATTGCGACCGCATGCGCGATCTGAAAAATTCTATACGGCGATGTGATGGGATTTTAACAGTGCTGGCCTTGCCCGTTTGAACAAATGTCCCTAACAAGGCGCGTAATGCGATTTAATCCCAACGTTTACACGCCGATCAAGGCATCTAAGCAGGGTTTAAGGCGCTGTCAATGTTACCCTATCTATCAGGGTTCACAAATGCGGAACCGTTGCGTGAGCGCGGCCCAAAGAATTGGAGAAATTTAATGAGAATTTTTAAGCAAACGGCTTTTGTTTTGGCGGCGACGACATGTCTGGCGTTACCTGGTTTTGCCCAAGATGTTGCCGGCGACACAGTTCTTGCAACCGTGAACGGCACAAAAATTACGGCCGCTCATTTGATTGTATTGGTTGATCGTTTGCCAGAAAATTACGCAGCATTGGAAGACAAGGTTCTTTACGATGCACTGCTGGACCAGTTGATCCAACAGCAATTGTTGGCTGATACAGCGGACATCAGCAGTAAATTGATCCAAATCGCTCGGGAAAACGAAGAGCGCGCTTTGCTAGCGTCTTCAGCGTTAACCGCAGCGTCGAATAGCAAAGTTACCGAGGACGCGATCAAAGCAGCATATGACACAGAGTTTGGTAGCTTGCCAGAAGAGCCAGAGTTCCGCGCGTCACACATTTTGGTTAAAACCGAAGATGAAGCAAAGGAATTGGTCACAACTTTGGAAGGTGGCCATGATTTCGCAGAGCTAGCCAAAGAGAAATCAACGGGTCCGTCGGGCCCAAATGGTGGTGATCTGGGTTGGTTTGGCAAAGGAATGATGGTTCCAGAATTCGAAAAGGCTGTTTTGGAAATGAATGCGGGTGATGTATCGGCTCCAGTTGAAACCCAGTTTGGATGGCATGTTTTGAAATTGTTCGAGACACGCAGCAAACCTGCGCCAACGCTGGAAGAGGTGCGTGGATCGATAGAAGATCGCTTGCGCGCCGAAGCGATCGAAGCGACGATTTCCGATCTAGAAAGCAATTCGAAAATTGAAAAATCAGACGTACCTGCGGATGTTTCTTTCATTCGCAAAATGAACCTTCTGGACTGATCGATGAGCGTGTCTCCTTTGGCGCCAGCATCTGGGTTTCCAGATTTGCCAGTTATTAAAGGCGTGCGGTTTGCCGCCGCCTCTGCTGGGGTGAAATACCAGGATCGTGACGATGTTATGTTGGCAGTGGCGGACGCGGGCAGTACAGTTGCTGGCGTCTTCACGCGCTCATCAACGCGATCAGCGCCGGTTCTGGATTGCCAAGAAAAACTGCTGGGCGATCTCAGCGGCGCACCTGTTGCGATCTTAGTCAATTCTGGCAACTCTAATGCATTTACAGGCGGCGCTGGCCGCGCTTCGGTCAATGCGATTGTTGCGGAAACAGCCAAAGCAGTCGGAACACTTGAGTCGCGAGTTTTCACTGCGTCGACTGGGGTTATTGGCGAACGCCTGCCCCATGATCGAATTGTAAATCAGATTGCGAAATTGAACGAGAGTTTAACCGAGAACGCGGCAGAGGCTGCGGCAAAAGCAATCATGACAACAGATACGTTTGCCAAAGGGTCGTATGCGACTTTTGATCAAGGTGGCACAACGGTAAATATCGCTGGCTTTGCCAAGGGCTCTGGTATGATTGCGCCGGATATGGCGACCATGTTGGTTTATATATTCACTGACGCGACGGTCGACGCACAGGTATTGCAGTCAATCCTATCTGGCATCAACGAAACCACTTTCAATGCAATCACTGTAGATAGCGATACATCAACATCCGATAGTCTGATGTTGGTGGCGACAGGTGCTGCGGGTGCCACACCAATCACCGACACTAACAGCCCGGCAGCTATTGAATTTGTCGAAGCATTGCGCACCGTCATGTTGGAATTGGCACATCTGGTTGTCAAAGACGGCGAAGGTGCTACCAAGTTTGTGGCCGTGAATGTAGCAGGGGCAGATACAGACGTGTCGGCGAAAAAAATCGCGTTATCGATTGCCAACTCACCCTTAGTCAAAACTGCCATTGCCGGCGAAGACCCAAATTGGGGACGCGTTGTTATGGCTGTTGGCAAGTCAGGCGCGCCTGCAGATCGTGATCTGCTAAGCATCTGGTTTGGCGACATCTTGGTCGCGGAAAATGGCTGGGTCGCTGATAGCTATTCAGAGACGGCGGGTGCCGATTATATGAAATCGCCAGAGCTTGCGATTACAGTGGATATTGGTTTGGGTGTAGGGACGGCCACCGTTTGGACCTGCGATTTGACCCACCAATACATCACGATCAATGCGGATTATCGGTCGTGAAAACGGTTCTAGTTTCTGCCGTGGCACTGATCGATCCTGATGGGCGCGTCCTGTTGGCAGAACGGCCAGCGGGTAAATCCATGGCAGGCCTGTGGGAATTTCCGGGCGGCAAGATCGAGGTTGGCGAAACACCGGAACAAGCCTTGGTGCGAGAACTGAAAGAGGAGTTGGCGATCGATACATGGGCGTCCTGTCTGGCGCCACTGACATTTGCCAGTCATTCTTATGACGATTTTCATCTGCTCATGCCGCTGTTTGCCTGTC
The DNA here is from genome assembly GCA_937944065.1 of uncultured Amylibacter sp. GTDB lineage: Bacteria > Pseudomonadota > Alphaproteobacteria > Rhodobacterales > Rhodobacteraceae > Amylibacter. The sequence goes on from CALDZS010000121.1 coordinate 15,556, forward strand.
GCAAATGGGATGGAATCGTCACGCCGCAAGAAGGCCAGAGATTGGCTTGGGTAAAGCCCAACAAATTGCGTGACTACCCAATGCCCGCGGCAGACATTCCCTTGATCGCAATGATCCGTGATCTGCTTTAGCTGGGTCTGAATTCTGACGGCTTATAACCACCCAAATCCCACCCCAAGTTCGCGCAATGAGACAAGATTAATTCGCCCGCCCAATCGCGCCGCGCATTGATCATGTGTCGATACAGAAACCAGTAAACATATTGGTCAAAAGGCGTGCTGGACGCCAACACCTGATCAACGCAATCTATGGTGTTGCGATTTGCGCTGATGTTTTGAAAAATATGATGGCAATCCATGTCGCCAAATAAAACACCAGGTTTTCTGTGCAACAATCCCTTGAAAGAAACTGCTGAGTTCATGCTGACAGTATAATCGCACGCTCCAATCATCGCTGTTATGTCGCCTTCGACCAGTTCCACACGATCGTCTGTCATCGATTGAATTTGATCGATGGCGAGATTTGAATAAGTTTCGCCTGGATGTAATTTAATTAATATACGACGTTTGGTTTCGGCGTTGATTAACTGTTCTAACATCTGAATGGGAGGCATGGATTGCCACGATCGTCTACGCAGTATCTGACCTTGCATCGCAACCAGTACAAACCCTGTCTCGGTATAGTTTGGGGGTGTACCAACCAGTTTTTTGGACCAATTGCTAAAAAACCCTTTCGCGCGATCCAAAGGGACGGTTGTCGGATCAAATTTCTCCAAATAGACGCGCTTGTCTCGATGTGCGGCTGTTTTGTCGATTGCCCAAAATGGCCCGAAATAGGATGGACGCGCCTCTAACGCATTTGCTGTGGATGGGGATTTGCGGTGATATAAAATATAGGCGTCCGACTGCAGCGAGGCGATCATATTCGCAGCGGTGCTTTGCAAAACATCAACCTGAAAGCCAATTCGCGTAAACGCGGCCTTGACCGTACAATAAAAAAGGTGATCACCGTCCATCGTTTTTTTGAACAAGGGTTCAGGCAGATATATTTCCAACCGTTTTGACGACATATGTTCATGCATAGTCTAGGCCAGCAACCCATGACAAGGTTGATTGACGCTAGATCCAGCCAGACAGTTCGTCTTTGATAATCGCCATCATCATTTCGATGTGATCAGGCGTATCGTTTAGACAGGGAATATACATGAAGTCTTCCCCGCCAGCCTCTTGAAAACTCTCAAAAATCTCTTCGTTGATTTCTTCTAAGGTTTCGACACAATCAGACGAGAACGCTGGCGACATGATCGCGATATTCTTTTGACCAGCTTCGGCCAAACGCGCCACCTCTTCTACGGTGTACGGTTTTAACCATTCTTCGCGTCCGAATATGGATTGGAAGGTCGTTTTGATTTCGGTCTCGTCCCAGCCCAATTCTTCGCGCAGCAGGCGCGTGGTTTTTTGGCACTGACAATGATATGGATCACCCTCCATCAAATAACGTTTTGGGACGCCGTGATAAGAGCAAACTAAAATATCTGGTTTCGTCTTTGCGGTCTTATACTTTGCGCGAACAGAGTTTGCTAATGCCTTGATATAAAGTGGATTATCGTAATAGGCCGCAACGGTACGAATCGCAGGTTGCCAATTCATTTTCATCAAAGAACGGAACGCTTCGTCATTTGCCGTAGCGGTCGTGGGCCCTGCATATTGTGGATATAGCGGAAAGAACACGATTTTTTCCGCGCCCGCATCCTTCATTTTTTGGATCACACTATCAGTTGATGGATTGCCATAGCGCATGGCGAAATCGACCAAAACCTCGTCTCCGTATGCTTTCTCAACTTCAGCGCGCACAGCATCTGCTTGCGCACGTGTGGTGGTCAACAATGGGCTTTCATTCAATTCGTTGTTCCAGATACTGCGATAGGCCTCGCCAGAACTGAAAGGGCGTTTGGATAGGATGATCAACTGCAACAATGGTTGCCACAGCCATTTTGGGTAATCCACAACGCGTTGATCGGACAAAAATTGCGACAAGTACCGCCGCATTGACCAGTAGTCAGTGGCATCGGGTGTGCCAAGGTTGGTCAGGATGACGCCGATCTTTGCTGGTTTCACGATCGGATGGTCGGCGCCGGCGTGAGCCAAGCGACTTTCTGTTTTCTTTGACATAAGACCCCGTAGTTTTCCTTTTCCCTGACCTAATGCATCAGAGCAAAAAATCAATTCTTTTCAGGCGAAAGTTCTGGCACGCCCAGCGCATCGGACAAACGTGTTTTGGCAGAGCCTGGGCGCAGCGGTTTTTGCTGATCGTCGGACGGCGCCCATCCTGTTAAAAACACTAATTCAAACGTGGCTGTAATCCGATCTTCGTCGGAGGGAAACAGCGCAGTATATTTCGCCGCTACAGCCTGCAATAATTCTTTGGTCATTGATGTCTTTATCCGTGCTATCATAGCATTCGATTCGCCCATCATGCGCAGCTCGTTCATCAGGTGTAATACAGTTTCATAACTAACTGTAAATAAATCATTATCTGCCACAGGAAGTGCGTATCCCGCGCGCTGCAAAAGCCCACCCAGCTCGCGTATCTCACCCATGGGAATAACACGCGGGCTGATCCCGTCCATCACAGCACTTTCGGCCTGCGAGAATGCAATCCTTAGCTCGTGTAACGTTTCGCCGCCAAACAATGCCGCAATCATCATCCCGTCAGGTCGCAAGGCGCGCCGCATCTGAACCAACTGCCCCACAGGATCGTTTGCCCAATGCAGCGACATCGCATGGATAATCAAATCATATTTGGCTTGCTCTAAATCTAAGCGCTCTGCATCAATCACGCAGTTTGCCAAAAGCCCAAGTTTCTTGGCCCATTCCGCAGCGCGCGGGCCAACAATTGCGATATCGGTAAACGACCTGTTAACGTCTTTGAGCTTTTCTGACACGATATCGATGGCGCGGTCATGCAAAAACCAAATGTCAGCGCTGGCATTGTCGGCACGGGCACGGTGCGCGGCCAAGGCATCCAGATCAAACAATTTAGGTGGCTGTTGCATGAACCTCTCCGATGCTGATGGATTAGCGGGAATTCGATCAAAGGAAAAGGGTTTATTGGGTCAGTTAGGTGCGCGGGCTGTTGCCCTGTTGTACCCACCGCTGTGTATTTCCTGCGCTACAGAAACCGACGCATCTGGTGGGTTGTGCGCGGATTGTTGGGTGGATATTCAATTTATATCTGGCGCCGCTTGTGATGCATGCGGACACCCTTTGCGGGGTCAGGACGACGATCAAGTATTGCGATGCGATGGTTGTATTCAAACACCGCAGGCCTGGGATCGCGGTCGGGCTGCGGTGGTGTATAACGGCATCGGTAGACGGATTGCTTTGGGTCTGAAGCATGGAGATAGGCTAGATATGGCTGTGCCGATTTCGAATTGGATGCTGGAGGCCGGTCGTGACATGTTGGATGCTGATGTGATCGCACCCGTTCCACTGCATTGGACCAGAATGTTGAAGCGCCGCTATAATCAAGCGGCGGTGCTAGGCAATCAGATTGCCCAATTTTCTGGAACGAAAACAATACCTGATTTGTTGATACGCCATAAGCGGACGATCCAACAAAAAGGAATGTCACGAGAAGCGCGATTTGAAAATCAATCTAGTGCAATCGCTGTCTTATCCAGACATGCAAACGCGTTAGAGAATAAAACGGTTTTGTTAATCGATGATGTTATGAC
>CALDZS010000122.1 GCA_937944065.1 uncultured Amylibacter sp.
TACCGATATGAAATCGTTGTTGAAATGAGGATTGTAGGCGGCGAGTTTAAGGGCACCGCACTCGCATCCATCGGCAAAGGCGACGCGGGGGCACACTTGCGTCCAACCACTGACCGCGTGCGCGAAAGTATTTTCAATCTATTGATAAATGGCGGCTATGGCGATCCGATCCGCGATGCACGTGTGCTGGATCTATTCGCTGGCACAGGCGCACTGGGTTTAGAGGCGCTGTCGCGCGGTGCGGCATTCGTACTGTTGGTGGATGACGGAGTAAAAGCGCGCGGCTTGATACGTCAAAACATCGACATTCTTCGCGCCATTGGCCGCACAAAGCTGTTCCGCCGTGATGCAACGCGATTGGGTGAGGCGAAACAAGACCCGTTCGATCTGGTATTCCTTGATCCGCCTTACGGCAAGTCCATGGGGCAAAAGGCCTTGAGTTCTGCGCGCGATGGCGGCTGGTTAAACCCAAACGCATTGATTGTGTGGGAGGAAAACGCACAACAAGTGGCGCCAGACGGGTTCACCCAATTGGACGCACGCAAATATGGCGACACGTGGGTTCACATTTTGAAATACGACGCCTAATCCAACGGAACGGTTACCCGAAACACGGCACCTTTGGTGCTGGCCAAACACTCTAGCCCGCCGCCAAGGTTTTCCATTATTTCTTTGCTGATCGCCAATCCCAAGCCAACGCCACTTGCCTGCTTTCCAGACCCCAGACGCGCAAATTTTTCGAAAATCACATTGCGATGCGTCTCTGGAATTCCAGGCCCATTATCACGCACTGTTAAAATCATCGACGATTTTAGCTTTCGGCAGTTTATTGTGATCCTAGGCGAAGATTTGTCCGAGTATTTTACGGCGTTGGCGATCAGGTTGATGAATACTTGCGAAAGACGGTCCACGTCGGTTGTCACAATGCGGTCCATCCCCGCGCCTGTAAGTTTAACACTGGCTGATCCTGTTTCGACAATCTGTTGCGTAGCTGTCATCGCCTGATCCAACACTGCTTGAAGCGGAGCTTGCGTCAGGTTTAATGTCACTCGACCGCTTTCAAGAAAACTGAGGTCAAGGATTTCATCCAACAAGCGGGTCAAACGCTTGCTCTCGTTATTAATATTCTGCGAGAACTGTCTGCGCCGATCATCGGGCAGGTCTGGATCAGATTTCAGGATTTCAGAAAACGATCTGATCGACGTCATGGGGGTGCGCAACTCGTGACTGACCTGACTAAGGAAATCATCCTTTTGGCTGGAAAGTTCACGCAACTTGTCATTGGCGGTACGCAGTTCGATTGCGGTTTCTTCCAGCTCTTTCGACTGTTCCTCTAGCCGCGCAGAATACTCGATCACCTGCGCCGTTTCATCGGCCACGGCAATCAGCTCTTCAAAGGTTACCGCCTGTTGCCCTACAGTTTGCGCCATCATCGCATGCGCAGTCGCAGCGCCGACAGAGCCTGCCAATGCCCGTTCAACAATATCCGCCAATCCCGCATCCAGATCAGGCATTCCGCCTGACTTGCCTTGGGAAATTGCCACTTCGTTAAACAATCTATGCGCCTCTGTGCGACCCAAAATCCTCTGCGCTAAAATGTACATACCTTCGGGCGAGGCGTCAGGGTTGATCGCGCGCGCACCGGCAGAGCGGGTTCCATAAGATATAAACTGCTCTGCCAACAGACGTTCCAAGGGGGTCGGGCTGGTGGCCAATGAAGCGATAAAAAATACGATTACGTTTGCGGTCAACGACCAGAATGTGGCGTGCACCAATGGGTCCGCAATCGATATCCCGAACAGGGCCTGTGGACGTAATGCAGTCATGCCGAAAGGCCCATTTTCAAGCACCTCTTTCGAAATCACAAATCCACCATCAAAGCTGGGCAAGAACAAAGTATAGGCCCAAACGGCAAACCCAACAGAGATGCCCCAGATCGCACCGGCGCGCGTACCATTGCGCCAGAACAGCGCGCCAACCAGCGCGGGCAGCACTTGGGCAATCCCAAGAAAGGCAATCAATCCGATAGATGCGAGCGCTGACGTACCCCCTGTTAGGATGAAATAGAAATATCCAAGCGCAAGGATAGCGCCAATTCCAACGCGGCGGGAATTCAGCAAAACTGTACGCACGTCTTCGGACGCGGGGTTGCGCGATTTGGCTAAGTACAGCCAAGTTGGCAACACGATATGGTTTGATACCATCGTCGATAGTGCGATGGCAGCAACGATCACCATTGACGTCGCGGACGAGAATCCGCCCAGGAACGCAAGGGCCGCCAACCCGCCGCGACCTTCGGCCAAGGGCAGTGTCAATACGAACAAGTCAGGATTTGATCCTTCGGGCAAGATATCCAAGCCAGTCACCGCAATTGGCAAAACAAACAGACACATCAAAAATAGGTACAGCGGGAATGCCCAACTGGCCGTTGCTAAATGACGTTCATTTAGGTTTTCGACCACAATAACTTGGAACATGCGTGGCAGACAGATAATTGCAGTGGCGGACAGAAATGTCAGGGTGACCCAGCGCGGCGCAAACAGTCCTTCAGTTTTGGGCAATCGCTCTTGCATCAAGGCGACGGTCTGATCAGTACCACCGTTTACACCCCAGATTACAAAGACACCCACGGCGATCAGGGCGATCAGTTTAACCACAGCTTCGATCGCAATGGCGGTGACAACGCCGTGATGACGTTCGTTCGCATCCAAGTTTCGCGTCCCGAATACGATTGTGAACACCGCCAGCCCAATCGCGATGAACAAGGCAGTACCCGCCTGAGATTGAATGCCTGAAGCATCTTCAGTGAAAACAGCAAAGCTAAGGGTCAGAGATTGCAGTTGCAGCGCGATATAGGGAGTGGAGCCGATTACAGCGAGCAGGGTCACGATAACACCCAAACCGTTTGAGCGGCCATAGCGTGAAGAGATCAGGTCGGCGATGGACGTGATGCGTTCGGTGCGACCAATGCGAACCAGTTTTCGCAAAAACCACCACCAGCCCACGAACACCAATGTGGGGCCTAGATAGATAGAAAGGAATTCGAACCCGTTGCGCGCGGCAGATCCAACCGCGCCGTAAAAAGTCCATGCTGTGCAATAAACAGAGATTGATAATGTATAAACCAGTGGCGATTGTAAGAATTTGGTTTTACCCAGTCGCGCAGATCTCTCTGCCAAGGCGGCGACTGAAAACAATGCAATCACGTAGATCACACAGATGGTTGCGATGAGGTTAAACGACAGCATCAGTCGGACGGAACATGCGCCACCAAAAGGCGCGAAATAATAAGTGTCGCAACGATCAAAAACGCCCATGCACCAAATATATAGCCAGCAATAGCAATCGGTGTTGCAGCGGCATCCCCATCACTCGTGAATGCATCAATCAACGGCGTTAGGAAAAAAGCGAAGCCCATTAGGGGTATCAGCAAAGACAGCTCTGCCAATTTTCGTAGCCGCCTGCGGGCGTCTGACCGAGGTAATTTTGGTTTGTCTGTCATAGCCCCACCATGCGGCGAACATTGGCGACCAGATCAGCGTTGGCAAAAGGTTTGGTCATAAAGAGGCTGGCGCCGGCCTGTTCTGCCGCGGACCGATCCTTCTTTTGCCCCTTTGCGGTTAGCATCAGAATTGGCAAAGTGGCGATGGTGTTTGAGGCGCGCACTGTTTCCAAGATTTGCATACCACTGATGGTGGGCAGCATATTATCAAGAATGACCATATCGGGATTTACAGATTTTATGAACTCTACTGCACCTGCACCGTCAGAGTGCGTCATCACCACGAACCCTTCGCGTTCTAGCAAAAATTGCAACGCTTCGATAATGAAAGGCTCGTCTTCAATCACTGCAATGGTTTTTGACATAAGCCCCCCTGTTCATATCGCAGACCAGCCTAGACAGATTTCAGCAAACGGCAAGGGGTGCGATCGTGTCTTGGTGTAATGGCAAATTGTTTCACGTGAAACAGTCTAACGATAAGTTAATTTTGTGGGCATATCTCGGTTCCCTCGAGTATGACACGCGTCTAACTTTGCAATAAATAGTCTGACCTGCGGGCGCTGCACTCGGCGCGCGGGCAAATGGTGCATTGCAATCCGACTGCTAGCGATGGTGCTGTTGCGGTAAGTGCGGGATCGAGCAAAGCATAGTCAGGCGTCGCCAGCATCACGCTTTCGGATGGTGCAGGCATGGGTATGCTAGCCTGTTCGGTCGGATAGGCAGAGCTGAGTGCAAACACACGTTCCCCGAACGGCATGTCCAGCATGGCAGCCAAAGGTCGCAATGGATGCGCCAAACTGCGGTAGATCGGCCATAAGGGGCAAGCGCCTCCAAAGCGGGGAAGCGCAAAGCTGGGTAATTGTTTACGGTACATAACAGCACCTGCGCCATCAACCTGCAGCAATGCGAAACGCGGCTGATCTGGGGCTGGCGGCAAATGCGCAAGGCGAAAGAATATCGCTTCTAGGTTTGTTTGAAACTCTGCTGCCAAACGCAATGGGTTAAACCCTGCTGCCTTGGCCGCTGGTAAGAATAGATTGATTGGCAAGCTTTGCGCCATCTGCGCATAGGATTGTAGTGACGCGTGCATTTGGGCGCGATCAGTCTCGGACAGCGGTTGCATCTGTAACTGCGCATCTATTGCTTGCAACACATTAACGGAGGACTGTTCTAGATCACTTAAGAAATGATCGTGCTGCTCTAGCAATGCTTCGAATGCTGAAATGTCGGTACTGGTGGCGGCACCCGAACTTGGTTCGTAATGGGCCAGCACATCAGTCGCGGTTTGGGACAGGCGCAACGCCTCTGACCGCATGTTATCAGTGAACTTGCGGGACTGGCCTGCATCCATACCGCGCGGATCAGATAGAATTTCTGCGGTTGATCGGATAGTGGTGATGGAAGACAGCATCATATGGATTGCTTCGCTAAAATAGGGGTCGTTTTGCATCTGATCCGTCAAGGCTGCAAAATCATGTTCTTGGGCATCAGCCTTATCTTGCAGGCGCGCAATCAAACGTGCATAGCCTGGAAACCTTGCGGTGAATTCTTCGGTCTGATCAGTCTCAACACGCAAGTTTTCGGCGCTTAGCGCGGCCTTTTTAACGCGGTCGACTAGCGCTGTTTCCATTCCCTCGGACAGGTCGGCCGGATCAACCTTCAACGCCCCCGCGAGTGCAATCAAAGTGCGCCCGCTGATTCCACGTCGGTTGTGTTCGATCAGGTTTAAATACGGTGGAGATATCCCACAGGTTGTGGCCAGATTTTTCTGCGACAAACCCATTGAGCGTCGCAAGGAACGGATACGGGTACCAAGATGTGTGCGCGGCAAAAGCTTCGTCCTTCAAATGATTAACTTTTTTCTAGTTTCGTAAATTACTTTACATTGAATGATAAAATATACGTAATTAATTTACAAGATAAGCAATATAAATCAAACATTTGTTGTCATACTTCACAGACTTGCTAAGCTAATATAGTCGAAAAGACACTCTACCCGTCACGAGGAGGTGGCGGTTAGGGATCACTTGGGAGGAATATATATGTCTAATTTTACTCGTCGTGGATTGCTTAAATCTGGTGCCGTCTTGGGCGCTGGTATGGCGATGCCGACAATCCTGACGGCTGCAAGCCACGCAGGTTACACTAACGCACCAACTGGCAGCAGTGTCACGTTGGGTTTCAACGTACCACAATCTGGCCCATATGCGGGCGAGGGTGCTGACGAACTTCGTGCATACCAACTTGCTGTAGAACATCTGAATGGCGGCGGCGACGGCGGCATGATGAATACGTTCTCATCAAAAGAGCTTAAGGGTAATGGTATCCTAGGTAAGAAAGTTGAATTCGTAACGGGTGACACACAGACGAAGTCTGATGCGGCACGTGCGTCTGCGAAATCAATGATCGAAAAAGACGGCGCAGTGATGATCACTGGTGGGTCTTCTTCTGGTGTTGCGATTGCTGTTCAAGGTCTATGCCAAGAAGCTGGCGTTATCTTTATGGCTGGTTTGACACACTCTAACGACACAACTGGTAAAGATAAGAAAGCCAATGGCTTCCGTCACTTCTTTAACGGTTACATGTCTGCGGCGGCTTTGGCACCTGTGCTGGAAGCGCGTTACGGTAAAGATCGTACTGCATACCACCTAACAGCCGACTACACTTGGGGCTGGACACAGCAAGAATCAATCCAAGCTGCGACAGAAGCTAAGGGCTGGCAAACTGCTGCCAACGTTCTAACGCCATTGGCAACACAAGACTTCTCGTCTTACGTTGCTCCTGTGCTGAACTCTGGCGCTGACGTATTGGTTCTGAACCACTACGGCGGTAACATGATCAACTCGCTAACATCTGCTGTTCAGTTTGGTCTGCGCGACAAGATGGTTAACGGTAAACAGTTTGAAATCGTTGTTCCTTTGTACTCTCGCCTAATGGCAAGTGGTGCTGGCGAAAACGTTAAAGGCATCTTCGGATCGACAAACTGGCATTGGTCACTGACTGATGAGGGATCAAAAGCATTCGTTAAATCGTTCGGCGAAAAATACGGCTTCCCACCATCACAGGCTGCACACACAGTTTATTGTCAAACTATGTTGTATGCTGATGCGGCTGAACGTGCTGGCACGTTTAACCCATGTGGTATCGCTGAAGCACTTGAAGGCTTCAAGTTCAGCGGCCTAGGCAACGGCGATGTTGAGTATCGTGCCGAAGATCACCAGTGCTTCAAAGACGTGCTGGTTGTGAAAGGTAAAGAGAACCCAACATCAGAGTTCGATTTGCTAGAAGTTGTGGAAATCACACCACGTGCTCAAGTTGAGTACGCAGTTGATCACCCAATGTTCGCAGGCGGTGACTTGGGTAAATGTAACCCAGGCGCGTAAGCGATCAATTATCAGGACACCTACGGCGCGCGCCATCGCGTGCGCCGTAATTTTAGCAGGCAGCGCGGCTGTCTGACACTCTGACTAGGGCGAGACAGATGGACGGCATCCTCCTTCAAATTTTAAACGGTCTGGACAAAGGCTCCGCATATGCGTTGATCGCCTTGGGTCTGACTTTGATTTTCGGCACATTGGGCGTGGTAAACTTCGCGCATGGTGCCTTGTTTATGGTGGGTGCGTTCTGCGCGGTCACTTTGCAAAAATTCCTTAACTTCTCTAAAATCACGATTGATCCTGACAAGGTGGATTTCTTGGGCAACCCTGCTAAAGTTAAAACACCTTATGTGGTCGAATGGTTCGGCGAGGCGGCGGGTAACGGGATCATCAACTGGTCCGTGCCCTTGGCCATCCTATTCGCCATCCCTGTTATGTTGATCATCGGTTACGTAATGGAACGTGGGTTGATCAAACATTTCTACAAACGCCCACACGCGGATCAGATTTTGGTAACCTTTGGCTTGGCCATTGTTATTCAAGAGCTGGTGAAGGCCAACTTTGGCGCCAACCCTATTCCAACCCCTGCTCCTGATCAGTTCGTTGGATCGTTTAACGTAGGCGCGTTGATCGGTATGGACGCAAGTTACCCTTACTGGCGTTTGGTTTACTTCTTCTTCTCGATCACTGTGATCGGTGCTGTGTTTGCGTTCTTGCGCTATACCACCTTTGGGATGGTTGTTCGTGCTGGTATGGCCGACCGTGAAACCGTTGGATTGCTAGGCATCAATATCGACCGCCGCTTTACCATTATGTTTGGTGCGGCCGCTGCAGTGGCTGGTTTGGCTGGTGTTATGTACGGCCCAATTAACAGCCCGAATTATCACATGGGTATGGATTTTCTTGTTTTGTCATTTGTTGTTGTTGTTGTGGGTGGCATGGGGTCTTTGCCAGGCGCCGTATTGGCTGGCTTCATGCTGGGCATTCTGGAAAGCTTTGCCAGTTACTCACCGATCAAGAACTTTTTCGCAGACTATCTGTTCTTGCCTTCAATCGACCAAATCATCATCTACCTTGTAGCCATCATTGTTCTGTTGGTCAGACCACGCGGTCTGATGGGCAAAGCTGGCGTGATGGAGGAATAAATCATGAAATCACTTAATTCATCAGACAAACGGACCTTGTTGTTCGTTATCGTCATCTCTTTGCTGGCACCGTTCTTGCTGAACCCGTTTCCGACAGGTTCAGGTATGGCGCAGTTCAACGCAGGGTATCCTGACTTGATGCAACGCTTTGCTTATTTCGGCATCCTTGCGATTGGGTTTAACATCCTATTTGGTTTGACAGGTTATCTATCATTTGGACACGCAGCCTTTCTGGGTGTGGGATCGTATGCCACGGTTTGGATGTTCAAGCTGCTATCGTATAACATCGTTCCAGGCATCATCTTGGCGGTTATTATGGCCGGCCTGTTTTCCCTGCTGATCGGGTTTATCAGCCTGCGAAGATCGGGGATTTATTTCTCGATCCTGACGCTCGCCTTTGCGCAAATGTCATTCGCGCTGGCCTATTCAGTTCTGACACCTTTAACGAATGGTGAAACCGGACTGCAGGTCTACAACGATGATCCACAAATTTTGATGGGTGAAAACGCTATCACGTCACCGCATTTGTTTGGCCTAAAGATGCAAGACACGTTCACGCTCGATCTGGGGCCGTGGGCATTTCAGTTCAATGTCGGATACTACGTATGTGCGTTATTCTTAATCTTGGCATTCTATCTGTCAGTGCGTATTTTCCGCAGCCCGTTCGGGTTGATGTTGCGCGCGATTAAAACCAATCAAACCCGTCTGAACTACACTGGTATTAATTCACGCCCTTACACTTTGGCGGCTTTCGTTATCTCTGGGATGTATGCGGGTCTTGCGGGTGGTCTTATGGCTTCTATGGATCCATTGGCTGGTGCGGAACGTATGCAGTGGACAGCATCGGGCGAGATTGTTTTGATGACGATCCTGGGTGGTGCAGGTACATTGATCGGCCCCGTATTGGGCGCTGGTTTCATCAAGTACTTCGAAAACATCTTTTCAAAGATCAACGAAACCGTATTGCACGGTTGGTTCGCTTGGATGCCCGATGGGCTGGAAGATGCGGTGGTTTGGGTTCTGCACCTGTTTACTGGTAAAGGCTGGCACCTGACCCTTGGTCTGTTGTTCATGCTGATCGTGATCTTCCTACCGGGTGGATTGATGGAAGGTGCGGATCGCATCACGGACTGGTGGAAACGCAAGCGCGGCAAAGATGTGTCTGACACATCAAAAACGCCAGCTGAATAAGGACGAAGATAATGGGAATTTTAGAAGTTCAAAATGTGAACAAAAGTTTTGGCGGGCTGAAGGCCTTGCAAAACGTCAACCTGAGTATCGAGGCTGGCACAATTCACGCTATCATCGGGCCGAATGGGGCTGGCAAATCGACATTGCTGAATTGCTTTGTTGGCAAGCTAACGCCTGATACTGGAACGGTCATGTTCGACGGGCAGTCTTTGTTGGGGGTCAAACCACACGAGATCAACCAGATGGGTGTATCCCGCGTATTCCAAACACCCGAGATTTTTTCGGACCTGAACGTGTTTGAAAACGTATTGATCCCCTGCTTTGCCAAACGCGACGGCGCGTTCCAGATGAACGCGCTGAAGTCGGTGATGTCCGAAGCAGAGGTGCGTGATCGCGCTGAACAAATGCTGGTCGAGGTGAATATGATCGACAAGCGGGACATGATCGCATCGTCAATGTCACGTGGTGATAAGCGCCGCCTAGAGATGGCAATGTGCATGTCACAAGACCCAAAACTGTTGCTGCTGGATGAACCAACAGCAGGTATGGCGCGCGCAGACACCAACAACACCATCGATCTATTGGCCGAAATCCAAGACCGACGTAAAATCACCATGGCGGTGATCGAGCATGACATGCATGTTGTATTCTCGCTTGCGCAGCAAATCTCTGTGCTGGCACAGGGTACCGTGATCGTCGAAGACCTGCCTGAAAATATCAAAAGCAATCCGAAGGTCCAAGAGGCCTACCTCGGAGGAGCACACGAATGAGCAAATCAAACGCATCACACGCACCCGTCTATTTTTCGGCGCATGATATCCATGCCTATTATGGTGAAAGCTACATCGTTCAAGGCGTGTCCATGAACGTCCACGAGGGCGAAATCCTTGCCCTTCTTGGTCGCAACGGCGCTGGCAAAACATCGACCCTGCGCGCACTGGCCCGTCTGGATGATCCTGCATTGGTCAAGGGCGAAATTTGGTTGGATCATCAGCCATTGCACACCATGAAAGCTTATCAGGCTGCCCAAGCTGGACTTGGAATG
>CALDZS010000123.1 GCA_937944065.1 uncultured Amylibacter sp.
CCGATAATCGCCCCTTTAGGCACGACAGAAGTGACATGTTTGGCAGACAGGCCAAATGGCAGATAGTCAGACAAATCCTCCGTCCAGTTCTGAGCATTACTGGTGCGAGATATTTCAACATTTACTGGGCTTTGCGACCTATATTTCACTGAACTAAACTGGTTCTGCGCGAACACAACATTTCGCGTTTTCGACGTATCAAGCGGGCCAAAGCTAGTATCGACCTCTTCCACGCGGTCGATGATAACGCTGCCGAACGGTTTGAATGTGTTACCTGTTACCGACAGACCGTCAATATACTGATTAATGCCAAACGGTTTGATGCGCAGGAATGAAAACCATGTTTCCGTTTCGAATCCGGTGAAAATGTTCGACGTGATCGACAGGCTGCCAAATGCGTTTGAGGTTTTGTTTACATCATCATCATGCTCGTTCGTCCAACTGATATAGCAGTTATCAACATAATTGCCCGTGATCGTCGTTTTACAATTCTTCACCGCCAAGACCAAACCAGCGGTGCGGTCCGATCCACCTTGATCTTCGCCCTGGAAAAAATGGTTACCAGAGATGATGTTGCCAGTCCCACTCATCACGCCCCAATGTTTAAAGCGAGATCCGCGATTGCTGCGCAACTTCACGTCATTTCCATTGGTATTAAAACCAATGGTTTTCCGTTGTGAAACGGTGGTTCCCTCTTCAGATGAAATGAAATTATTCCGATCCATCATTAAACCAGCACAGCCAGTCCCCGAAGAAGTCACACACCGATCTTTTGCGGCCACAAAGTAGCAGTCTTTGATCCCGAAAATTAAACCATCCGGTGCCATCATGATGCCACTTGCCTTGTTCTGGCATTTGAAATTGATGTCATCGACAACAAAGCGTTGCAGTCTGGTAAAGCCTGAAAAATCCAACATGTATTTAAAACGACTGAATGTGTAGGTTTGGCTGGATGCGGGGCCATAAAGGCTCTGCGTTAGTTCCAATGTATTGTTGGGGATATCGACCATGTGAACATAGACTTCGCGTCCCACCCCGTTGCCTTCGACCAACGAACCTTGCTGAATGCCTGCAATGTTTTGCACATTGGTCAGCTTGCGATTGTTGCTGGTACTGTACGTCGCCGTTGCCGTCACTACATCCGTATCCCAGGTAGAGGTGCCAGCCGCACGCAACTCTCCATTTTGAATAACACGGCGGGATGCGAACGTATCGCGGTTGCCAATTGCTGCGTGCACATCCAGCGGCTCGGTCAGATTGATGATGCGCCCGTCCAAATTCAGACTGTCATGATCCGTAAAGTTAAACAGTGCTTGGATTGCTTTGCGTAATGCCTCCGTCTCGTCGTCAAACGCTTCTTCATAGGCTGAAAAGCTGAAATTCTTGGTCAATTGTAAGATTGCGGCATCGGGCATGGTCACGGTGCCTTCAAACCTGATGCGGTTGTTGATTGTCACGGTTTGCGCCAGATAAAACACACCTTCGGGCACCAAAATATCGCGCCCATTACTATCTGCATCTGCTGCCTCGAAAGCGGCGGTGTTATCGGTAAACCCGTTGCCGATCGCGCCATAGTCGGACACATCAACAACATCAATCATTTTGCGATGGAATACTGATGTGACATCTTCGATGGTGATGTCTTCGATGCGCACGACGCCACCATTTGCGCCCAGCAAGTCCAGCCCGAAATGTCCGTAGATCGGTTCGCGACCCCAAATCAAATTCACACCTGTGCGTGCACCTGATCCGACAATTGCTTCGATCACTTTGACATTGCCAAATTCGGTTAACAGCTGCGCAGAGCCCGTCTCGTCAACACCGGTGATGTGAACGCCGCCCGCACCGCCAGCCCAACCAGAAATACGCACTGACGGCATTTGACCGCTCATCGCCTTCACACGCACACGTATGCGCAGATAGCATCCGGGCAATACAGGGATTTCGCCCATATATCGCAGTCTTTGGGTTGTTTGAGTTTTCAGCAATTCAACGCAAGCACCAAAATCAGCGTCCGACGCGATCAAGGTCGCGTTCGACGCGTTTTCATATGTGGTCGATCCAGGTGTACCATCTTGATCGGACCAAACATCCAGCCCATCGACAAAGGCAGGCGGCATAAAGTTGATACCATCGGTGATTGCTTTGTTCATCTAAAAATCCTTCGTGTCATAGGTTTGCGCCCAAATGCTAATTTGGACCAAACCGTAGACCCGAGGGTTTAAAGAAGGTTAATAGATGCGTGCGCTGCTGGTACTATGCGCCGATATCATTGCTTTCTTTGATGCTTACACCATTGATTTTCCAACCATTTTCGGTATTTATCATTGCATATTCGGCAATATACCCAATGCCTGCTTGATCTTCGATGAACACATATTGGTAATGGGTTCCGTCACGTTCTTGCATCTGCTTGAACGTTACACTGCTGGGGCGATGCACCATCGGGTAGCCTTGCCTGACCATGACCCCAAATCTGGCAGGGTTTTGGAAAATGCGCTTCAAAATGGGCGACGCGTGGGTAAACGCTGCTGAAAAATCATCCTTTTGGATGGCTGCCAGCTGGTCCCCGATTACCGATTGAATTTCGTCCTCTTGGGCAAAGGCAGCTGTGCCCAACCCCAGTCCCAAGACGATAGATATAATAAGATGTTTCATAGTTCCTCCTATACTAAGCCTAGTTTTCAACGGTTAAAGGTCAAATTTAATCGCGCATTGCTTGACCCTGTTCACGCATTCGTGTCAAAATAGGGCATGGGGCACCGCGAACGCCCCAAGAGGCGTCAGCCCAAGTTTCGCATCCAAACCCTGAATTCTTAAGGAAGGATGTGCTATGCCTCACCCAACTCAAATGAGCGTCAAACAACTGGCGAAATTGCTTGGAACCACAAACTGTCCCGTCATACTAGATGTCTCCATCGACGACGATTTTAACGAAGATCCCTATCTGATCCCAACGGCAAAACGTGTGCCGCACACGCAGATTGATCAGTTTAAACCCGACCGCGATACGGATCGCATTTTGGTTGTGTGCCAAAAGGGCAAGAAGCTGTCCGAAGGGGCAGCGGCCTGTTTACGTGCAAACGGATATCATGCCGAAAACCTAGAAGGTGGCAATTACGGTTGGCGCGATGCTGGACAGATGCGCGTCCCTGCCGATGCAATTCCAAACTTGGCACAAGGTGGCACGGTGTGGGTCACACGACACCGTCCAAAAATCGACCGCATCGCCTGCCCTTGGTTGATCCGTCGGTTCGTCGATCCCCGCGCGAAATTCTTGTTCGTTGCCCCGTCAGAGGTCGGTGCAGTCGCGGAAAAGTTTAACGCAATTCCCTTCGATGTGGAAGGCGTAGACTGGTCGCATCACGATGACAAATGCAGCTTTGATCAGTTCATCGATAAGTTAGGTTTGAATTCGGAACCTTTGGCGCGCATAGCTAAAATTATCCGCGGGGCTGACACAAATCGCCATGACCTCGCGCCGCAAGCGGCTGGTCTGATGGCCATTTCATTGGGCCTGTCTCGGATGTACAGCGATGATCTGGAACAACTGACCGCTGGCCTGACCCTGTATGACGCGCTGTATCGTTGGGCCCGCGACGCGACGCGCGAAACCCATGATTGGGAAACCTCGGCAAAAGGAACCCCAAAAAATGCCTGACCAGCCCAGTCTGCGCCAGTCGGCGAAAATTTGGGGCAAAATCGGCGTGCTATCCTTTGGCGGTCCGGCCGCACAAGTGGCCATGATGCACAAAGAAGTGGTCGAAGATCGCGGATGGTTGGGCGAGCGGCAATTCCTCAACGCGCTTAATTTTTGTATGTTGCTGCCCGGCCCCGAAGCCATGCAATTGGCCACCTATATGGGGTTACGTTTGAACGGGTTCTGGGGCGGAATAATCGCAGGCAGCCTATTCGTTATTCCCGGTGCGATTGTGATCTTGGCACTGGCCAGCGTCTATGCATTCTGGGGCGAAATTCCATTGGTCAACGCACTTTTCCTTGGCATCAAGGCCACCGTTGTTGTTATCGTCATCGAAGCCTTGTTGCGCATATCGAAAAAAGCGCTCCACACCAGATTGCATTGGATCATCGCGGCCATAGCGTTTGTCGGGATATTTGTATTCACAGTCCCATACCCGTTGATCGTTTTGGCAGCCGGCGTTCTTGGTTGCTTTGCTCTAAAAGATACCGACGCTCAACCAGCGACG
>CALDZS010000124.1 GCA_937944065.1 uncultured Amylibacter sp.
ACGACGAATGCTAGAAGACGTCATTGATAATGCCCCGTTCCGACTGATCGGTTGCGGTATTAGCAGTTTGCACGAAGCAGAGGGGGCGGATTTGTACAATGATTTGCTGGAAGAGGATGCAGAAATCCGCGCGAAAACGGAGCGGGCAACAGATGAAATTCGCAAACGATTTGGTAAGGATGCGATCCTAAAGGGACGTGCTTTGCGTTAGCTTGATCAGGGACCTTATGGATACCTTGTAGGGACGATCACTTTGACAGCCACCATTAAAAGTTAAGGAATTCCGTTACTTCCAACTGATACCAATATAGGCAGAAAGCGGCATCTACCCTTAGAATACCTGATCAATATGCCAACAGGCGCTTTCCGCCAATGAGCAAGGCGAACTCGTGAACCGTTTAGATGACTTATTCCCTCGCCATTTTCTTTCCCATGGGCGCTAACCAAAAACTCACGATCTGTTGGCCAGTTTCCACGGCTATCAAGGACAGATGATCTAAACCCCTCTTTTTCAAGCCAATCAACAAGCTTCAAAGGTGATTTGAAATGCTCTGCCAAGTGGAACAAGCATATTCTGGCCTGCGGAAGGTTCCGCATTCGATCCCAGTTAAGTATAATTTTTTCGGCATCACTGGCTTCGCTCTCGCATTCGCTTAAGGAGGGAAACTTGCGCATAGCCCAAACCAAGCTCGCGCGTTCGATATCAGTAAGTAAAAATCGGCCTTCAGATAGGGGTTTAGCACGAAAGTGGAATCTGTCCGCTATGGGCGTTAGTGGTAGCAAAGTTAACAGAATATAGAGTGCTGGCGAAAGCCCGATCAACAACACTAAATAGTCGAAATACCTGCGTAATTTTAACTTCACCATCAAATGTCCATCGTTCTATCCGCTCAGTATTCATACAGCACAGGCCAACCTAAAGTTTGCTGCCTACTCTGCTGCATAGCGCAACGGCGCTTGGGAAATTTTCGCCAGTTCAGAGGTAACCAGACCCAACCGTTCTTTCACCGACGCGTAGTCAGAGTTTGGTTCCAAGCGTTCCTCGTCCATGTAAATACTACGATCAATTTCAACCTGAACCGCGTTGCGGCGTTCCAGCGGCCGCCCATATGTTCGCAAGATGTGCGCGCCAGCAAAAGGCAGGTTACGTGCGACAATGAAGTCTTGGCGCAGAAAAGCCCGCTCGACTTGGTCGGCAATTTCAGGGGCACAAGATGATCCAAATCGGTCACCGACAACTATATCGGGGCGCTTGCCACCGCGCACAGTGATGTTTGCAAGCGCTGATCGGGGCATGGAATGACAATCGATCAAAAGACTCTCGCCGTGCTGATACACGCTGCGGTCAAGCAGGGTCAGCAATTGCGCGTGAAATGGGTGATAGGCAGCATCCAGACGCACCCGCGCCTGTTCCATGGTAATTTTTCCCGCTCGGATCGCCATTCCGAACGAAACAACCCGAGGAATAACACCCAGTCCAGCGGCGACACGTGGGTTTCCGCGCAGTTCCAGCGCGCCTTCGATCAAGGCAGTATCAAGTTCGTCCGCCGCGCGATTCAGGTCAACATAAGCACGCGGGAAGCTGGTTGTAATCAACGTTGCACCGTGATCGGGTGCACTTGCCATCAGATCGTCAACGAACGCATCCTCTGAATTACGGATCTGATGGGCTGTTAGTTGCGAATCTGCAAGGAATTCTGGCGTATAATTGCGACCACTATGCGGCACAGAAAATACACAAATACTGGTGTTTTTACGCGGGTTTACAACAGATATCGGCGTTTGTGTCATACGATCAGCATAACTGAATATGCAATCGCGCAAAACCCCTTGATCCTTGTGGCGACTCCTTTTATAGGACGGGTTCGCGTTGGGGGTTTCCCTTGATCGAGATAGGGCGTATAGCTCAGCGGGAGAGCACTTCGTTGACATCGAAGGGGTCACTGGTTCAATCCCAGTTACGCCCACCATCATCTAGATGGGCCCGAGAAATTTAACGGCCGCGGCACATGTCGCGCCACGACAAAGGAGAAGACCATGAAGGTCAAGAACTCACTTCGCTCGCTTAAAGCGCGCCACCGCGATTGTCGTGTCGTGCGTCGTAAAGGCCGCGTATACGTAATTAACAAAACTCAGCGTCGCTTTAAAGCACGCCAAGGTTAATCTATTAACCAATTGTTTTGAAAAGGCCGCTCTTATGGGCGGCTTTTTTGTGACTTAAGGCTTGAGCGGCGATTCGTCGTTCGCTAGAATCGCCTTATGCCAAGCTGCCTCTTGCATAAAACCAACCCGATACGGGATACGACAAATTTCTATCGTTTAGAAATTTGCGCAAACCTGTTCCAAGAATTTTCTGTTCTGCGTGAATGGGGTCGTGTTGGGTATAACGGGCGTCAGATGATCCAACTGTTTCCCGATTTGGTCGCGGCATCTAGTGCCGCTGATCGGTTGCGGATCGCGAAAATCAAAGGTGGTTACCAGCGAGGTTGATATCAGTTCACCATCCTAGAAAAGGTTTTTTGATCCATATAACCAGTTGGAGGTAACCCGCCAGCACGCTGATAGCGCGCTATCGCCTGACGTGTTTCCTTGGTCACTTTGCCATCAGCGGCCCCAGGATTGTGCCCAGATGCTGCCAACTTTTTCTCCACCAGCAGCCAAGCCACCTGAGGAATATTGTAGGAGGCTTCTTGACGTTTTGCCCTTTCGCGGACTTTCTTGAAAGCTAAAATACGTTTTATCTCACCGATCCGATCCTTGGCGCTGACCGCGAATACGCTGTTTGGATAGACCGCAATAAACCGCTGATAACCCGCGATCGTATCCGTCTCTTTTGCAGCGTCCCAGGCTTGCAGCATCGCACCATCTGCGCGCCTTGAATTTTGGCTGTCAATAAACTGCAACTCGCTTCGCGCCTCTTTGGCGTACAAACCCTCTGGATATTTCCGAAGATAGGCGCGCAATCCATCCTCTTCGCCACCTTTGCCAGTGGTCTCCCAATAACGGGTGTCCTGCGCACGGGTTGCTGCTGCGTTACGTTCTGCAGCTGCAGCCAGACGTGCGCGTGCAGTTTTGGCCTGACTGGCCAGATACTGAACTTCTGACTTGTCCAAAAATGTTGTTGGACTAAGCCCATTCGCCTGTTGCCATGCACCTATCGCTTTGCGCGTTCCTGGACCAAACACGCCGTCGATACCGCGGGGATTAAAATCCAGAATTGTTAAATCCTGCTGAATCGAGCGCCTTTGATCCCGGGTCAAATTCATTTTCTGTTCAGCCAATTCCGCAGGGGATATATCGTCGGCAAAGATCAAACGATCGATGGATTCCAAGGCTTGGTTTTTGCGCTGGCTGTTGGGATATCTGCGCAGATAGTCCTCGTATGCCTCAGCAGTGTTTTCTCTCACTGCGAATTGCCAATAATAGTCTTCGAAATCTGCATCATGCGTTTCGTCAATGATAACTTCATGCCCAATTTTTTCAGGGTTCAGCGTGGTGAATCGCGAAATAAATCCACGAGCGCGCACCAGTTCGCCCAGTTTTTGCACTGCCTCGTATGTGGTTCGGTTCGGTACAAAAAGTTGTTGTTGGATCGCCCCGACAATATTTCCCGCACGCGAGTCGATAAACAAGACACCCTGCGGTGCCTCAATTGGCCCCAATCCACCATTTAACCCGGGCGCATTTTCGAACCCAAAATGTCGACGCCCAAATCGCGAGCGTTTACGGCGCGTATCCCCAACCAAAACCGCGCTGCCGCCTGCATGTTGTGCAGCTTTGTCCAAGATCTTCGAAACGGGAACTGTGGCGGCGTAGATCGTGTCGATATGCGGCGATTTCAAATCAACGGGCGCCAGATATGCGGTTTGACCGTTATGCAACATGTGACCAGAGAATACATAGATGAGACGGTCATTCGGCAATGCAGATGCGTTAAAATCCTCTATCGCCCGAAACAACCCTGCATGAGTAAGGTCGCGGTGACTTTCAACACGGTAACCCGCCCTTTCTAGCGTGCTAATGGTACCAAAGACGGCATCCGCGCTGGCACCATTTTTAGCATTTTGATACCGCTCATTCGCGATGATCAGTGCTTGGTCATCCGCTTGCACCGATGTTCCTATAAGCAAAGTTGCGCAAACAGTTGCGACAATTGTTGAACGTTTCGCAAGATTGGTCATGTTAGAAGCCCTTGTTCACTAGCAGTTAGGTTAACCTAAGCAATTATTATCAAAACCCAAAGGGATAGTGATTGGCAAAGTCGGGCCACATCTGGTTAAGCATTGATAATCAAGCAAAGTTATTTAAACATTCAGTACCGTCAGACGAACCGTTAGCATCAAATCCAGCTGAAACGTTGTTTAAAAACCGATACCAGCGTTACTGGACAGACCCTGTATAAGGTTGGTAAGCTTGCGAAATGAGCCGCTCTGCTGGAAAAATAATTAATCGATTTCTTCTACTTGCGTTAGCGATGTCCTTGGCCGTGATCTATCTGGGGTTCACCGACCACAGAAATAAGCAAGAGGCATGGATAGCCGAGAAAAAGGCGATACTTGAGAATAACCAAATGATCGGTAACGCAGCGATGGCGCAGCAAGAACAATTTGCGCAGGACAAAGAGGCTTTGCTGGATGAGATGCGCGAATTACAGATTGAGCAGCAAATGACGAAGTTTGAACTGATGGCCGCAGAAACAAAATTGATGTCGGCCGGGTTATTTGAAATTAAAATACCGCAACAAACTGAAGAAGAGCGCAAGCTGAATAGCTTTCCTTTGAAGGGCGTTCCCATGACATTGTACGACCTGACATCATTTTACACCTCCGCCCAAATCGAGAAAGATAACGGTTCAACAACGATCACCTTGTTTCGACCTAATGGAGACACTGAAACTAGAATTTATGACAGGTTTTAAGGCCGTCCTGTGCGCGAACCAACGACACTTTAAGAACCAACATCATCGATATATTCTAAGCGCCAACACGGTCTTAAATGACGCCTAGGACATACCAGTTTCTTTACACAGCTACCCGACTACCGTTGCTCCGCCCTCTTGGATACGCCTGTCAATAAAGACTTGTGTGCGATCCTTAACTGGCTCGCAGATGGTAGGTGCCTGAAAATCGCGTAGACGTTCCTGCCAAATATCTGTGGCCCGCATCGTGGCGTCACGTGCACCTGCGGCGACAAACCCGCCATGATTGTTAAGATCGGCATTTAGTGGATCATAGAACGCCGTTTGGAACCGGGACATGGTATGTGGATTGTCAAAGAAATGTCCGCCGGGTTCAGCGGCTGCAATCGCATCAAACCCGATATCATCGTCAGTCTGGGGGATCGGGTGTGCCAACTCTGCCAGAACCTGCAATGCTTCAACATCATTAATGAACTTCTCATACCCAAATGTCAGCCCACCTTCCAGCCAGCCAGCCGCATGCAAAACCAACGTGGCGTTCGCTTGCATGGCACCCCACAACGCCATATGGTTTTCACCCGCCGATTGCATGTCAGCCACAACACCCGCACTGCCCGCCGCACCGCGCCAAGGCATACCTACGTGGCGTGCCATCTGACCTGTGCCGATCATCAGCTTTACATGCTCTGGTGTGCCAAACGCGGGCGATCCTGACTTCATATCAACGTTAGAACTGAACCCACCATAACTGACAGGCGCGCCTGCGCAGGTCATTTGCGCCAACGTAATCCCAGCCAAAGTTTCCGCGTGTTGCAGGGTCAACGCCCCTGCAACCGTGATCGGTGCCATAGCACCCGCCAAACAGAAGGGCGTGATAATCGACAGTTGCCCTGCACGGGCGAAATCAATGATGCCTTCGGCCATTGGATTATCGATCATTCGCGGAGAATTCGTGTTGATGATGGTTTTAGCCCAAACATTTTCGCCAAACGCATCTTCGTCGAGTCCTCGTGCCAGACGCAACACCTCGAACCCATCTTGGATTTGCGCGCGCCCGCGCGACGCTTGGGACACGGGCTTGTCAGACAGCATGCATTGCTGTTGCATCATAAATAGATGACGCTCGTGCACGGGAATGTCTTGGGGTTCTGCCGACGGACCAAGGATATGGATCACGTCGAAGCTTTGCTGCAACTTGGTTGTTTCAATGAAGGTTTCGGCTGATCCTGCCCGACGCCCGCGTATCGAGTCGGTCACATTAGGGCACCCACCGCCTGGTGCAAATATCAGAGATCCAAGCGCATAATCTTGATCGCGCACGGGGTCGGCGCCTTTATAAGTAAACGATCGCGGCGCGGTTGATAAAGCAGCCGCAACCAGATCGCGGCCGATACGCACCATCTGCGTATCATCATCGACCAACGCACCAGATCGCACAAATATTTCGCGCGCTTCTGGCAGCAGTATCTTAATACCCAACTCTTCTAGCACACGTAAAGCGGCGTCATGAACCCCAGCCACCGCATCCTCGGTCAAGACCGATTGCGGGATGAACGGATGGGTCAGTTGAGAATAATTTACCGCACGACTTGGTCGTGCGGTATTTTTGTTTGCGCGTCTTTTGCCGCGCGCCACAGTCTATTCCGCTGCGACTTGAACAGTTGCGCGTACACGCACAGCAGAAAATTTAAACTCTGGAATTTTGCCATACGGATCAAGGGCTGGATTGGTCAGGATGTTCGCTGCAGCTTCGACATAGGCAAAAGGCAAGA
>CALDZS010000125.1 GCA_937944065.1 uncultured Amylibacter sp.
CATGCCCAACCCTGCAAATGCGCCTGCGGTATTGTTGACTTGGAACGCGCGCGCAGTGCCGATACCGTGGCTGGCCAAACCAACAGCAAAACCACGCGCGCGATAATCTTTGATGCGCAATAGGTTCAATAGGGGCGTTGCAACAATGGCGCCCGTGACGCCAGTTAGGATAACAAACACTGCCGTCAGTGTTGGGGAACCACCAACGGATTCAGACACACCCATTGCGACCGGCGCTGTTGTTGATTTTGCTGCAAGCGAGAACAAAGTCTCGCCGCGCAATCCCATCGCATAGGCAATTCCAACAGAGGTGCCGATGGCGGTGAGAGACCCCAAAACAAGCGCGACCAGAATTGGGATCATCGCGCTGCGCATTAATTTTAGATTGAAATACATAGGGACAGCCAAACAAATGGTTGCTGGGCCAAGCATAAAATGCACAAATTTTGCACCTTCAAAATAGGTTTCATAGCTGGTTCGCGTCAGATATAGCGTGGCGCCCAGCAGGATAACTGCAATGGCCACTGGATTCATGAATGGACGTTTACCGCTGGCGCGAAACGCAATGTCACCCAGAAGGTATGCAACCAATGTCGCGGTAAGCCATAGCAGTGGTTCAGAGTTAAGATAGCTCCAGATTTCTTGAAAATCACTCATCGGCTGACCCGATCAGTCGTGCCGTGACGAGGAACGCATAGCATCCTACGATGATCGATAGGATGGTCGAGATGATAATGGTCGCAAATATCGCAACAGCATCCGAGCCCAATGTCTGCAGATGGCCGACGATCCCGACACCTGCAGGCACGAACAGCAAAGACAGATGTGCCAAAAGTCCCATCGCGGTGTCACGAATGGCCTGTGCCACCTTTGAGGATGCAATCATCAGGATCAACAGCAGCACCATCCCAATCACAGGTCCCGGAACCGCCAGACCCAAGCTTCGCGACACGACCTCGCCGACCAACTGTAATATTAGAATTAATGCGAGGTGGTAGATCATAAGTGCCTTATTCGAATGAATGGGGGTACTTTGGCAGATCATCGTTTAAATGCAACCAAGGCAGCTTTTCAGAATGATGAACGTGAAAGGTAGGTCTGAATTGTGTCGGGTCGTTTAAGGAGGCCGCGTAAAGGTGGATTTCGCCAACGTAATGCTGGGCCTCAAATGCCATTGGGGAACCACATGTTCCACAAAAGTACCGTTTAACTCCAGTGCTTGATGCAAAGAACTTTGGTGTTTTCCCTGTCCATTGAAAGTCCGACAATTCAACCCCGATGAATGCGGTTACTGGCGCTGCACAATTGTGTTTACAGCTATCGCAGTGGCAGTAGCAGGCCCATGTCGGCTCGCCCGTATATTCCCAAGAAACTGCGCCACATAAGCAATGTCCTTTGGTCATGTCGCAACTCCCATCAACTCCTCAATTCGGGCGCGTGCGGAATTGGATTTTGGCACCCAAAGCCCACGGTCAATCGCCTCTTGCAGACGCGCGGCCATTTCGCGAAGGGCGGCTGGATTGTGGTCTGCAATAAACTCGCGCGTGTCATCATCTTTGATAAATGCCTCTTCGACCAGATCAAAATGATGGTTCTTGACCATGCCAGTTGTGGCGGCAAACGCAAACAGATAGTCCAAGGTCGCCGCCATTTCAAACGCACCTTTGTACCCATGACGTTTGACGCCATCGATCCATTTCGGGTTCACAACGCGGGATCGAACCACGCGTCCTATTTCGTCGTCTAACGTGCGAATGACAGGGCGTTCGGGGCGTGAATGATCATTGTGATAGATCGGGCGATCACGTCCCTGCAAGGTTGATACGGCCGCAGCCGCGCCGCCTTCAAATTGATAATAATCATCGCTGTCCAAAACGTCATGCTCGCGGTTATCTTGGTTTTGCACCACGGCATCGACATGCGACAGCCGTGTTTCCAATGCACCGCGCGCGCGAACGCCGTCTGCTTTTGCACCGTAAGCATAGCCGCCCCATTCCAGATAGGCGTCTGCCAAATCAGCCTTGTCTGCCCAAAGCTGTTCATCAATCATGGCTTGCAACCCAGCGCCATATGCACCTGGTTTTGATCCGAATACTCGATAAGCGGCCTCATCAGTTCCTTCAGTGCGCCATCTAGCGGCTGCAGGGTTATCCGCATCGGTTTCGTCTAGCTGCATCACAGCACGCGCGGCACTGTCAACCAGCGCCATTTGCTGTGGAAATGCATCGCGGAAAAATCCAGATACGCGCAGAGTCACATCGACACGCGGTCTGCCCAACGCCCCCATCGGGATGACCTCGAATCCAGTCACACGACGGTTTGCGGCATCCCATTTTGGTTTGACGCCCATCAAGGCCAAGGCTTGGGCAATATCATCGCCGCCTGTACGCATATTAGCGGTTCCCCAAGCAGAGATTAGCAATGCTTTTGGCCAATCCCCGTGATCTTGCAAGTGCTTCTCGATCAGCAGGTTCGCTGACTTCCACCCGAGCGCCCATGCGGTTGGTGTCGGAATGGCACGGCTATCAACCGAATAGAAATTACGTCCTGTTGGCAATACATCCAAACGTCCGCGTGTGGGCGCGCCCGAAGGGGCAGGGGCGACGAATTGCCCATTTAGGGCGGTAAGAAGCCCCTCTTGTTCCATCGGACCACAGGCTTTTACAGTTGGGCCAACTTGTTCGTGGATGGCTGCGATGACGGTCCGTGTTTTTGGCCAATCGCCAAACTCGGCACCCTCGATCAACGCAGAGGCCAGCAGTTCAATCCGCTCTACCGTATCCCCTGCACTGCGCCATGTATCATCACTGACCATCGCCAGCGCCTTAGGCCGGACACCATCCCATGCGGCTGCCATCTGGCAGTCTAAAGGATCAAAGCCAAGCTTCAAATCATCAGCAATTGCCCGCTGCAAACTCGCATCTGCATCTGTGCCATCACCACGCGGAACGCGCACTAATGCTTGTATTAGATCACGTTCCAACCGACCTGTTGGCGAGGTGCCAAATATGTGAAGACCATCCCTGATTTGCACTTCTTTAAGGTCGCAAAGATATTCGTCTAACTTTGCCAAATCTCCTTGTTCATCCGCGCCCTTCATCCCGACATCTTCGCCAATACCAGTCGAGCTGGTCAGTGACAAAATTTCGGCGCGAATATGATCCAAGCGTCTTGGGTCGACACCAGAGGCTTCGTAATATTCATCAACCAATGCCTCCAGATCTCGTAAGGGACCATAGCTTTCTGCGCGTGTCAGAGGTGGGGTTAGATGATCTATGATAACCGCCGACGTACGGCGTTTGGCTTGCGTGCCTTCGCCTGGATCATTGACGATAAATGGATAGACATGAGGCGTCGCACCGAACACTGCTTCTGGCCAGCACTCGTCGGACAAGGCCACAGCCTTGCCAGGCAACCATTCCAGATTGCCGTGCTTGCCCATATGCACAATAGCATGCGATCCATAAACTTCGCGTAACCAAAAATAGAATGCCAGATAGTTGTGCGGGGGCACCAGATCGGGAGCATGATAGGTGTCTTTAGGATCAATATTATATCCACGTGCGGGCTGTACGCCTACACACACATTTCCAAATTCTAGGATTGACAGTGCGAACCCATCGTCACCAAAAAAGGGGTCGACTTGCGGCTCGCCCCAACGATCAGCAATTTGGGTGCGTAATTCTAGGGGTAGCTTTTGGAAGTGTTCCATGTAGCGCTCAAGGGTCAGGCGTTGTCCACCTTTGCGTTCGGTGCGATCTGTTAGCCAGTTGGTTGGTCCAGCCAATATTTCGCGCATCAAAGCATCGCTGTCAGCGGGTACATCGCGCACATGCAAACCTTGCGCGCCTAACAAGTTGATGACGTCTACCGTTGCTGCTGGTGTGTCCAATCCAACCCCGTTCGCCAACCTGCCGTCTTTGTTGGGATAGTTGGCCAGAACCAGCGCTACTTTCTTTGACTTTGGATTTTCTTTCCGCAGACGCGCCCAATTTTGCGCAAGCTGTGCCACGAAATCGATGCGATCCCCGCGCGCGCGATAACTTGCAATTGGGCATTCCGTTGCATCGTCGAAATATGCCTCGTCTTTAAACGAAATTGCGCGGGTCAACACCCGTCCATCCACCTCTGGTAAGGCGACATTCATCGCGATATCACGCGCGCTTAACCCTGCTAAGCTATCTTCCCAAGCCGCTTCTGAGCTGGCGCATAACACCACTTGAAACACGGGTGCTTTGTTGGCGGATGGCATGGTTAGTGGATTGATAATCTGCGTGTCGCCCACATGTGGCGAGCCCACTGCAAAGCTGGTGCAATTCAGAATCACATCGGGTGCGGCTGCGCTAAATATACTGTCCAAGGTCGCAACGGAAACCGGGTCTTTCAGCGAAGCCACGAAGATCGGCAACGGATTTAGTCCTCGTTTCAACAATGCCTTTACCATGCGGTTGATCGGGTGCAGTCCCGCGCCTTGAACCAGCGCACGATAGAATATTAGTGGCACAGTGGGTGCCCCGTCTGTCCAACTGGCTTGGGCTGTTGCCAGATCGGAAATGCCAGCACCGGGGAAATACACACCAGCGCGTAGCAGTGGGCTAGCGGCTGGTGGTTTTTCAGTGTTGTCCAACATGGAACTTGCATAAGTTAGGAAGTTGGCCGCGTTTGCCGGCCCACCTTCGACCATGTATGCCCATAGGGCGTGCCAATCCTCGGTGTTAACCGTCGACAGATCCATCAGTTCTTGGTCAGGTTTGTCGTCGCCAGGTAATGCTGCAAACAACACGCCTGCAGCACCCAAGCGTGCCGCATATTGCGCCAAACCGTATTTCCAATATCCAGATCCACCTAAAACTCGCGCAATCACCAGCTTTGATTGTGTCGCGCAATTGTCGATATGCAAATCAACTGACATCGGGTGTTGTAAATGCGTCAGGTTTGCCAACCGTAAGTTCGGTGCATCATCCAACCCCGCGCGCGCCTCTGACAAAGCGGCCAGTTCGGTGTCTGCAGCACTGATGAAAACGATGTCTGCAGGGGACTGGCCCAGATCGACTGGTTCTGTTCCATCGTCGATATTGCCGGGGCTGGCTGCCAAAAGATGCATTAAATGACCTGCCTTTTGCCACTATTTCGGCAAATTTGAATTGCATCTATTGATAGAGAGACAAAAGGGGTAGCGTAATGAGTAGCATTTTTACCAAGACCAAACGCCCAGGCGATATTGCATCGGCCAACAGCGTAATTTTTCAAGAGATCGAGCCGTTGGGGCGTGGTACAAGACACTATATCACGTTGAAAAAAGGGCAGGCGCTGCCACCCACGGAAGTGGCTGGGAACCTGTGGCGCCCGCGCAGCATATATGACCTGCAAGCAGGTATCAGCTAGGGTTTTAAGGGCTGACATCAGGCCAGCTCCTTTTCCATAAAAAGACTGGCGGGGTGATCTTCATACTCACCAAAGCGACTGCACACGTTATAACCAAGACGTTTATACAAACTGACCGCCGCAGACAATTTGTCACCTGTCTCCAACCGTACTAACTTAATGCCTGAAGCAAGCACATGCGTTTCCAACGCGGCCATCAGTTTTACCGCCAATCCCAAGCCCCGACTTGCTTCGGGGACATACAAGCGCTTAACCTCTGCATACTTATCAAGACGAACTAGTGCCACACACCCGACTGGTTTGCCGCCCGCTCGGGCTACGAAAAAATCGATATTGTTTGCGTCCAGTTCCGACGCAGTGAAAGTAAAACATTCATCCTCTGTGTAGACTGCGCGCAAAGCGGCCTCGCTTCCAGATATCAACCAATCAGCATCATCCGTAAGGGGGCTTTCGATGGATATGGATATTCGGTTCATGCGGACAGAGCGGCTGTGATAGCCGCTTGATCCAGCCCCGCTTGCCCGATCACAACCAACCGCGTTGTGCGTGCTTCGTTCGCCCTATACGGGCGGTCAAAATATGTATCAATTCTTGGACCGACTGCCTGTAACGTCAGGCGCATGGGTTTTCCCGCTACTGCAGCAAACCCTTTTAGGCGTAAAATGTCATGGGCGCGGATGATGTTAACCACTTTATCGCCAAAGGCGCTAGGATCGGTGATTTCACCCAAGTCCACGACGAAACTTTCAAACTCATCATGGTCATGCTCGTGATGATGGTGCTCGTCTTCATCATGGTGATCGGCGTGGTCATCATCATGATCGTGATGGTGATGATGCACTTCATGGCGCGAGGCTAGATCATCTTCGGCACCGATGCCCTGTCCCAACAATACATCCACAGGTAACGCACCCATTGATGCTTTGACAACCTGCACACCTTCGCGTGCCTCGGATTTCAGTTTGGTGACCAGACCTTTTGCTTCATCCTCTGACAATAGATCAGATTTGTTGACGACGATCATGTCTGCACAGGCAACTTGGTCTTCGAACAATTCGGACAAGGGTGTTTCGTGGTCAAGGTTTTCATCTAGTTTGCGTTGGGCGTCTACTGCGGCAACAGAATGGGCAAACCGCCCCTCGGTCACTGCTTTGCCATCGACGACTGTGACAACGCCGTCCACTGTGACCTGTGTTGAGATTTCAGGCCAGTTAAAGGCACGCACCAACGGTTGTGGCAAGGCCAAGCCAGAGGTTTCGATGACAATGTGATCGGGTTTGTTTTCGCGCGCTAACAGCTTTTGCATGGTCGGTATGAAATCATCTGCCACGGTGCAACAGATGCAGCCGTTTGACAGTTCCATGATATCGTCTTCGGTACAGGTTTCATCGCCGCATCCTTTTAGTATGTCGCCGTCGACGCCCAGATCACCAAATTCATTGATGATCAGCGCGATGCGTTTGCCTTGGGCATTTTGCAGCATGTGACGGATCAACGTGGTTTTGCCAGCACCAAGAAAGCCGGTGACAACAGTTGCAGGTATTTTTTGAGCCATTTGTTTTTCCGATCAGATATGTACGGGGCGCAGTGTGTGATTGCCCATGGTGTTTGGTTGCGTTAGATATTTGATGATGCCAGCCAGAGAAAGCCTTGCCGTGCGCCACACGTTACATGTTTGTTCAACTTGTTTGGCCACGGGCGAAACAGAACCGCAAGGTGCCGCATCCGCTGATAAATTGCGGCAGGCGCTTGCAGATGCGGGTATCAATGAATTCGAAGTAAAGACTGTTGAATGTATGTCCATGTGCGACGCCCCGACTGCTGTATCAATTCGCGCAGAAGGAAAGGCGGCATATTTGTTTTCGGGCATTGATCCCGTCAATGACAGTGCTGACATTTTGGCCTTTGCCAAATTATACGCCGCCAGTGATGATGGCTGGATCGAAGATGCGCGTCCCATCGGACGTTTGCGTTTTTGTTTAACTGGCCGCATTCCAGCGTAAATCATTCCGCCACCTGAACGTTGACAGCCGCGATCAACGGCACGCCTCCGACACTAATCGGATTGTGAGAATTGGTGTTTAGGCTGACCGCAACCTCGACAGCGCCTGTCGGCAGTTCGGGTATGTGGGCCCAATTTGCATAAACTCGCATCAGTTTGACTCCGTTCACATAAACATGTGCATGGCCTTGGCCAACGACATGTTCGCGGTTCAAGGCCTCGGGGGCGAAACGGAAATTTTTCGGGATGATGTGCAAGTTCCAACCCGACACCGTGTCAGGCTCCACCGAAACGGTCAGGCTGGGTGCATCAGGACCAATTGGCAGCTCCACCAATTTGGAATGGTTGTGGGTGGTGTGATCGTGGAGGGTTTCTTGATCAGTGCTTTCGACAAGGTCACTTTCAACATGATCATGGCTGTCCAATTCGGCCCCAGAAGAGACACTCAGTAAAAAACCCGCCCCCGTTCCAAAGAACAGTCCAATGATTAGGAATATGAATTTCTGTGGCATTTGCTCTTAACTCCTGTCTTCGGTTGTCCAAAAATGTGCAGCGAGCGTGCCAAGGCAGGCCCATACCGCCAAACCTACACCCAAGGCGCGTGTTGCGAAAAGGCCAGCCAACTCTGGTGGGGTGTTGCCGCGGAACATTTGCGGTTCGGGCGCGCCAATAAAGTGCGGTGCAGCTAGCAAAACAATGGCGCCTCCCCAAGCGCGCCAACTGGTGCCGAAGGCAAGCAACCAAAGGCCGATACCCGTGGCGGCAACGGTGGAAAACCACCAGACTTGGCGTGGGCTGACATCGGCGGCTGAAAAACCAGGTAATTCAGGCGACAGCCCGATCGCAGGTGCAAAGTGTACTGTGATGAAACCTGCGATGCCCCACATGATACCTTGGCGCGGTGTCGTGGTATGTCCTTGCTCAGACGCAAACGCCATCGCGGCCACCAACATCAAAGCATAGCCCGTGTATACCAGTGCCGAGAATAGAATGCTCAGCCCATCTCGCTGTATGTTAAAGGCAGGGCGTTCAACAAATGACGGCGTGCCGGCGGTGGCATCATAAACCAAAGTTCCAGATTCAAACAATTCGGCATGCAGCAAAATAGGTTGCACGAATAGTAATTGCAGCACAGCGGCGATTAACCCTGCCGCAAAACCAGCGAACAACGCGCTGGTTAGGATGCGATATATCATCGAGATACCGTTTCTATAAAAGTTAAGTCGGTGCGCCCGCTAGCTGTATCGAACAGTTCGGCAAAAATCAGGCACGTCGAAGTAATTCGAAACGCTTTAGTGGCAGGGAAAACCAGTTGCGTGGCGCGTGTCATGTGCTGCGTCATGCAACGTTGCGGCTTGCAAGTGTCCAGCCATTACCATGATACCAAAGCCAAGCAATGCAGTGAATGCAATCGCCAGAGTGTTGGTGTTCGCGCGTGCAGCGGTTTTGATCATTGTCGTCATTTTAGTCTCCTGTCCGTCATCCCCGACGGGTTTTTGGTTACGTCTTGCAAGGCTGGTCTCCTGACTCGCGGATCGATCGTTCTGCCTTGCCTTCCCAACCCGAAGGTCAGTGGCGTGTAAGACATCACTCTCCGCATACAGTCGCGGGGGCGGTCGCGGTTTTGGGCCCCTTTTGGGTCGTCCCTATCCGCATTCCCATTTGATCCTCGACCCCTAAGGGGGCCATGCGAGGAACCATGCTTGTCCTTTGTGAAGGGTGGCGCGTGCGCGGTCAAGACGGATTCCGACAGCATCTGGCTTGTTCACGCCGTTAGCGAAGAATTTTTAATTCAAAGGATAAAGGCCCAAATGCCGAGCTTTCAGCGTATTTTGTAAAGTGCCCAAGATTTATAATTTTGTTAAATAATTGCTTTTGTTATATATTGTTTAAAGCATGAGATTAAAAAATTTATTTTTTCGTTTTGATATGTGTTGAGGCAAGCCTCTTTTGGCATGACGTCCGCTTGGAGCTCCAGTTGCCAACATTTGCTTGGAAACCAAAGCGGCCAAAATTTGCAAAAAGTCTGCGTTGATGGCATTGTGTGCGTCACTAGAATTAATCTTTCAAATTATTGCGCAAAAGGAATCTTGTCGTGACCTACCCAGATTTCATCACTGCTTTTCCCAGTCTTGATGTACCGTTTCCCGAAGACGTCGTGCAAACCGCTGTAATTCGATCAGATAATGGTTTGGTGGCTTTTTTACCTTTCTGAAAGATATGGAACTTCCATTTCATTCACACGGGGCCCAATGGGGTACTGTTGTAGAAGGAGAAATTGAGCTCACAATTGGCGGAGAAACGAAAACCTATAGTCCAGGTGATAGCTATTCTATCCCAGCTGGCGTTGAACATGGGGCGCAGATTAAATCGGGAACACGCGTCATCGATGTATTTGAAGAAGCGGACAGATATCCGATCAAGTCATGACAAAGTCTGGTGACTTGCGTAACGGTTGCTTGGTCCCCATTGGAATCAATGAATGCCAATCAGAAACTACTGCAAATCGAGTGACTTTTATCCCCGACTGAATCGGAAATCCTCGCGCTCAGTTATCCAAACTCGAAGCGTCAACCCTGTCCAGATCTAGCCACAGGCGTTAACTAGCCAACGCAGCATTCACAGCATCCACATCAATCGCCCGCACAGGTGCCTTGCGCGCTGGATCAGCCATATCATATCCAAACAGCTCGAAGTCTCGTTTGTATATCTGATGGATCAAGTGCATCGTCAGATCGTCGAAATAATCTTCAATCGGATGGGCGCGTTTGGGGCCGTGGCCTTCGCTTTCGTTGAACCTTGGTATCGTTTCCATGTCGACAGGGTGTGGCGTACTAATGTTGCTTAACACTTCGCTCATACCTGCCTTAAAATTTTCCAACGGGAAAATGTGCGAATAGCGTCCGCCTTCGTTGATCAGCGTGTGTGCATGGTTGCGCATGGGCGACCAATGGATGTCGGGGTCCATAGGGCGGTGCCACAAGATGGTGTCGCGGGCGAACAACGCAAACCGGCGGAAGGATTTTATTTGATCGAAATCGCCTTCGACCTCTATCCCGTAATGTTGTGCTAGTTTGGGGATCAGGTTCTTTCGGTATCGGTTGCCATTGCGCTGGATGCCGCAGATTTTGTCAAAGAAGGATGATAGGATGCGGCTGTACGGATTGCGCACGCAGGTGAAGGTGTAGGTTTTGTGACCTCGCATATTCTCGATGATTTTGCCGCGTGACGGCTCGAAAGCCCATTTGTGTAGGCCTTCTTTGGCGTCATGGATATCACCGTCATAGAATTTACCATGGTCGGAGTAATACATGATTTGTCCGATGGACGAGCAGGCACATTTGGGGATCACGCGGTAGGCAACGCTTTCGCTGGTCGTCATCCAAATGCCGGGAAAGCCCATATGATTATCCTTATACTTTGGCCTGAATGTAAGCATTCGAGAGGCGCTTGAAAAGGTTGCATTTCTGCGCGAGTATAAGCGAGAAATATCGGAGCGCGTGAATGCCTTACACCTATGATGACCAAAATATATTTGCCAAGATTCTGCGCGGAGAAATCCCAAACGATACCGTTTTGGAAACAGATCACGCCTTGGCGTTTCGCGATATCACCCCACAAGCGCCACATCATGTTTTGGTGATCCCAAAAGGGCCATATGTGTCGTTCGATCATCTGGCGAAAGAGGGCTCAGATGCAGAGATTGCAGGTTGGACACGTGCCGTAGGGCAAGTTTGCCAAATGCTGGGTGTTTCTGTGGACAGCGGTGACGGTTACCGTTTGATCTGTAATTCTGGCGCGCATGGGGTTCAAGAGGTGCCGCATTTGCATGCTCACATCCTAGGTGGACGCCACATGGGCCGGATGATCTCGAAATCCTAAAGATTTCGCGCTTGCGCATTGCGATGCGCTGGGCGAGCGGGTAAAACTGTGCAAAATTAATTCGTGGGAATCGAAAATGTCAAAACCAGATCAACAAATAATCGAAGTTGAAAATACGCGCGTCGCCTGTGACGGTGGTGAAGGCGGGCATCCACGAGTTTGGTTGCAGATACCTGGTGAACATGGCTGGGTAGAATGCCCCTATTGTGACGCGAAATTTGTGCTGAAAGACGGCGCTGGCAACGGGCACTAGCGTGGGCATTGGTAAGGGGCACCATCTGCACCTGATCGACGGATCGGGATTTATCTTTCGCGCCTACCATGCGTTACCACCGCTTACGCGTAAATCCGACGGGCTGCCCGTGGGCGCGATCAGCGGATTTTGCAACATGCTGATGAAGATGATTGATGATCAAAAAGGATCAGATGCACCAACGCATCTGGCTGTGATCTTTGATCACAAAGGCAAAACATTTCGGTCTGACATTTATCCCGAGTACAAAGCCCACCGTCCACCTGCGCCCGAAGATTTGGCACCTCAGTTTCCAATCACTCGTGACGCGACCCGCGCGTTCAACTTGTCATGCATCGAGATGAACGGGTTCGAGGCGGATGACATAATCGCGACTTTGGCGGCGCGTGCCCGCGATGCAGGGGCCCGTGTAACGATCGTGTCGTCGGACAAAGATCTTATGCAAATGGTTGGTAACGGCGTCGAGATGTTTGACGCGATGAAAAACAAGCGCATCGGTATTGAAGAGGTCGAAGAGAAATTCGGCGTTGGGCCTGATCGCGTCATTGATATTCAATCATTGGCTGGCGACAGTGTCGATAATATCCCCGGTGCACCGGGAATTGGCATTAAGACCGCAGCGCTTTTGATCAATGAATATGGCGATCTGGATAGCTTGCTGGAACGAGCAGGCGAGATTAAGCAACCCAAGCGCCGCGAAACCCTGATCGAGAAAGCCGACCAAATCCGCATGAGCCGTCAGTTGGTCACGCTGGATCAGGACATGTCGATAGAGGTGGATTTCGATGATCTGGCGGTGATTGCACCAGATCCTGATGTTTTGTTACCATTCTTGGCAGAAATGGAATTTCGCACCATGACCGCGCGGATTGCATCAAAGCTGGGTGTGGAAGCACCCGCAATGCCAGAAGTCGCGTCTGCTGGCGCAGCCAACCCAAACGAAAATGCGATTGTCGCACAGGTGGCGTTCGAGCCCGAAAAATACGAAACAGTACGCGATGCAGCTGGGTTGCAGGCTTGGATCGACAAAATCTACGCGCGTGGCTATGTCGCAGTGGATACGGAAACCACTGGCCTAAACGAAATGATCGTTGATTTGGTCGGGATATGTCTGTGCGTAGAAGCGGGCGAGGCGTGCTACATCCCGCTGATCCATAAAGATGGCGAAGGCGATTTGTTTGGTGGAGCGAACCTGTCCGAAGGCCAGATGGATTTGGCGGAATGCCTGGCGATGCTGAAACCCGTTCTTGAGGATGAAAGCATCCTGAAAATCGGACAAAACATGAAATACGACGCCAAGATTTTTGCCCGTAACGGCATCGAGATTAATACAATCGACGACACGATGTTGCTGTCCTATGCATTGAATGGCGGCAAGCATAATCACGGGATGGATGCTCTGTCTGAACGGTATCTGGATCACAAACCGATCTCGATCAAAACCATCCTTGGCACAGGTAAGTCTCAGATCA
>CALDZS010000126.1 GCA_937944065.1 uncultured Amylibacter sp.
CAGTTTCCGCGCGGTCTAGCGTTGATGTTTCGAATGCGGCCAATGCGGTGTCCAAATCAGGGGCAATATCGACCAACGATGATTGTGGGATCGATTGGCGCAGATGTTCTGCCAGTTCTGGCCGAAGGCCTGCAAACACACATCCAACGGATTTGGCTGCGCACTCGCGCGCTATCTTTTGCAACTCGAACGCGGCAGAGGCATCAAAACCGCTCAGGCGGGAGAAATCGAAAACCAGGGTTTCGGGTATCGGATCATTGGATAATTCAGCGTGCACACGTTTGGTCAAAGAGTTGGCGGTACCAAAGAATATGTACCCAGCCAATTCCAAAACGATGGTCCGCTGCCCTGCAATTTCCAGAACCGCATTATCTGCGTCAGAACGTTCAACGCGGGATCGTTTTGTGGCGGCAGTTGATCGTACACGTACCATATCCAATTGTGCGTATGATATCACAAAGATTATGATTGCAGCTAAAAGGCCAATTGCCAAAGCCTGCAAAAATCCAAGGGTCGCAGCGACAGCAACAATCAACACGACAATCCCATAATCAACATTGTTCAAGCGTCCCCGCTCCATCCACAGCCAAGCCACCAGCAGATCAATCCCAAGATATGTGATAAGCATTGCTAAGACACCGACGGGTACATAGCCCAAAAATGATGCGCCGAATGTTAACGCGAACAACGCACCCAACGCCGCACTTATTCCAGGTAATCGACCTTGTAGCCCCAGATTGCGTGCCAACAAGGTTTCGCCCAGTAATTGATATCCAGGCGACCCACCGAACAGTCCGGCCACTGCATTTGCGGTGCCGGCAGCTTGCAAGTCCGCCTCAAAGTCGCTGTCTTTACCCAAGGTCATTTCCAGCCCAGTTGAACTGAGAAGAGTACCGAGAATGGTCAATCCGGCAATCGCGATCATTGTTGGATATTGGGTTAGAATTTCTGTCCAATGTACATCTAGCCCAGCACCAAAGTTGACCAAACCACTGATTGATAGATCTTCGAATGGCCCTAACAGTAGGCCCATATTTTGCGCCGTGACCAAAGATAAGCCTTGGATGTGCAAAACTATATAGAAGACCAAAACGCAGGTCATAGTTACGGCGGGCAATGTGAAGTCACCAAAATCTTTGCGGGTTAGAAATACAATGAGACAGGCGGCAAGTAACCATGGCAACCAACGGGCTGGATCACTGGAAACCAGCGTTTGTGGCAGGTGCCAAATCGATATCTCTGTTCCGACCATCATGCCCAAACCGCTGATGGTCAAAAGGTAACCTGTTGCCGCTAAGAAACCGCCGATGACCGGGTACGGTACGAACCGCGCAAGATAGCCAACTTTAAACCGACCACAAAAGTATGTCGCGATCCCAGCAACTACGCTCGCTGATCCCACCAGTACGGCGACCGTTTGAAATATACTTTGCGCGGATTGCCCGATCATCGAGGCTGCGATGATTGACGCTGACCCGCCCAGCAGAATGCTTGTCACGTCTTGCGGTCCGCAGATTGTACCGCGAAACGAAAACAATGCGGCCCCAAGCAGTCCCAATATGATGACTGAAATCAGCGAGAGGACAATGCCAAACCCCAAGAATGGTGCAAGCGCGCCTTTGTAAATGAGTGCGGTGAATGAAATCGCGAATGCGACCGCCATTATCGCAATAATGAAGACGGCCAGCGCATTGGCCATGCTGTTTAGCACTGAGCTTTTCGGTGATGATAGTTGGGACAGAATTCTGTCTTCCTTGCAAACCAGAGATTGACCAAACCCTAGATGAAGTTTGTTTACTTCGCTAGACTTATCGCCATGGCCGAACTGCCAATTTCAAATAATCGAAATCCAAGTTTCTGTGACCAAGCCACACGCGAAATGATTGTAAGAAAATTGGGTCTGCTGCTCTCGTTGTTCAGCCACAGAATTTATTTGCGCGGCTTGCTGGTTCCAAACCATCGGCGCCACCATCCTGATATTCCTGCCCGCCGCTGTTTGACACTGTTCTGCATACCTTCGCCATAGTCTCCGACGCTGGATGCTACATCGCTGAGTTGTGCTGTCACTGGATCGATCCGTCGCGCTTTGAACCTGCGCATCAGTCGAACTATTGCGAATAATATAAGTGCTAACAGAGCTAGGAATGCAATATTAAACCACGGTATCAGCACCACATCTGGCCCTTCAACTTGACGGAGTTTTACGGTGTTGGGGAAGATCGAAAACAATTTTACGCGCCAACCATAATGCGTGATTGCGACCCATGCGTCATCCTGTTGCGCCAAATTTTGCGCCTCTGCCGTCACATCGCCGCTGTCAAACTTCAGGTAAGGCGGCCACGACCAATCGGTATCTTCGTTTCTATAGACCTTAGTTTTTCCTTTTGGGGTCACCGCGTTGATGAAACGCACATCGCGGGTACTGTTTTGGTTGGTACCAGCATCTGGTTTCGCCCAGAAAAGAGCATACCGACCCACATCCATCCGCTTTACATCTGTGCCGACCAAGCGAACGATATCACGTCCCGGCAAAGTGTAATGTAGCATTGCCAGCAGGCCGATAAGTATCACCCCAAACACAAGCCGTTTAATCGCTTTCATCAAAGCCTCCTTTAGGCATAGGCCGCCAAATAGATCAGTAACCCCATCAAAAAGAAGGGGACCAGAAAGATGCAGAATATCAGCTTGGGCTTTAACGAACGGCGATAGGCACCCATGCCGCGTGCGACAAATACATCTTCATCCTCGTCAATGTTACTTGCCTTGAATTCATCCTTCAAAGCTTGGCGTTGCTTGGATGCATAATGTCTGGACACGATGACGTAGACCACGCTTAGAACCGCGAAAATCAGGACAAAATTTCTGATCCAACCAATCATGAACGACCCCGAACTGCGCCCCATGGGCCAACACGCGTGATCAAATCTTCTTCCATTTCTGGTTCATTTCCAAACAGCTCTTCACGCGCACCGGCTTTGTCCATTTTGTATTCGTCTTCCAAGAACCGCACGACATATTCTTTCTTCGCAGCAGGCCATTTCGCGTATGCGCGGTAAAACAAGTCTTTGTGGCAAATGAACAATGTGCGGAAATCCATCGGGCACAATTCTGCCAGCAAAGCATTTACTAAATCTTTATCCTCGTGATCTGATGCGCGAAGGGTATAGAAAAACGCTGGATGATCAGATGTAATGTGCGGCCATTTCCCGCCTTCTTTTGACCATCGATACAGGTCCATTAACCCGTGGAATTCGGCAGGCATGTCGCTGGCATATCGTTGGATCAACCGTCGAATATCGCGACGTGAAATACTGTCCAAATTCTCTAATTTCGATGCCAAGGTGCCAATCACAATAAAGTCGATCTTTTGCATTAACAGCGCCGCAACATCTTTGGATTTGTTGTTGATAACGGGTTCGACCAATTCATTTTCGTTCAGAAAACTGGCGACCTTTCTTCTGTTATCCAAGTTAATGACTGATCCAATCTGCAACCCATCGAACCTATCGCTATACTCGGTCGCGATGACAGATGGTTCATCCAAATCGTGAAAGACATAAACCCCGCCGAAATGCTGAGTGTAATAGTTACCTTGCTCGTAGGTGCGATGCGACAGGCTGATCGGATTGCGATGAATGTCGCCCGTGCTTTTGGCGGTCTCGATCATATCGGCGATCAGCACATCGTCCCACCATGCGTCTTCTTCGGTTGAAAATTGATCAATCATCGTTTGCAATTTTTGCCCATCAGCGACATGGGATTGCACTGTGTCCGCCTCGATCTCGATCCGTCTGATTTTCAACAAATCGCGCGGGTGATCGACAGAAAAGACAGAGTTCATTAACTCCCCCGCCACCGCTTCTCGCGCGGTCAGCGCGAACAATTGTTTCTCATTGGCGAGGATAAAATTACGCAGAATGCTGCGTGAAGTTGAAAATTGCGCATTCAACAGGGGTGCCGTTTTCTGGTCGGTGGTCAGCAAGATAAACTGACGGTTACACCCATTGGGGTTCAGGTACAGCGTATCACCAAACTCATCCCCGATTTCGGGAGAGTAGCCAGAGATATCGACATGGAAATCCGTCAACTGAGTTTCCTTGCCAATCAGATGTTTCAGCGCACGGTTATAGCGCGCGATCAGGGCGGGTGATCGCACCTCCACCAGATTGCCAAACATAAGGCCAGCTTTGACGAGACGCATCATTGGCATAATCCTGAAGCG
>CALDZS010000127.1 GCA_937944065.1 uncultured Amylibacter sp.
GAAGATTTTGATGTGACGCCGTCGATGGGCGATGTGTCGATCTTGCGCGCTGCGGTGCAAGGATTGCAAACTACGGATCGTCGCAAGGCGGCGTTGATGCGTCACCTCTGGCGGCAAGATCGGTTTGAAAATTTGCTGATGCGATTTGGTGATCAAGTTTCGCAACCTATTGGTCGCGAAAAGTTTTTAGGTTCGGTTCTGGATGATGTTGATCTGATGATTTCCAAGGCCGGCACGCATGTTGGGCTGCGGTCCCATGAAGAAATCCGCGCGCGTGTCGAAACTTTGGTGGCCGATGATGCAGAACCGCCAATCAGTGGCCGTGAGGTCGCGTTGATACGGCAGATACTCGCGCTTGAAGCGCCTTCAGGGGACGCACTGGGGCGGTTACGTGATCTTCAGGATCAGATGCCGTCACTAGAGCCAAGCTTAGACGGGTTAGAAGCACGACTTGATGCATTGGCAAAACGTGGTGTCGATGTGGACATGTTTGATTTCCAAGGCGGTTATGGGTTGGACAGTATGGAATATTACGACGGGTTCGTGTTTGGGTTTACCAAAGGCCGCAGGCTTGTTGCTAGCGGAGGGCGCTATGACGCGCTGACGCAAGTATTGGGTAACGGCCGTTCTATTCCCGCCGTTGGTGGCATCATTCGCCCACAACTTTTGTTGGGGGACACATGATGCTGAAGCTTGGTGTGCCGTCAAAGGGGCGTTTGCAAAATGATACGATTGATTGGTTCGCCACCCACGGGATCGAGTTGAAACGTACAGGGTCGGACCGTGAATATGCGGGGGCTGTCGACGGTGTTGATGGCGTTGAACTGGTACTTTTGTCGGCTGGTGAAATCCCGAAAGAGTTGGCCGCGGGGCGTATTCATTTGGGCGTCACAGGACTTGATTTGATCCGCGAAAAGTTATTGCCTTGGCGTGAACGGGTCAGCCTAGTCGACGAGATGGGATTTGGATTTGCCGATCTAATTTTGGCAGTACCAAAGACTTGGATCGATGTGACTTGTCTAGAGGACCTTGACGCGGTGGCCGCACGGTTCCGCGCCGATCATGGCTTCCGCCTTCGGATTGCCACCAAATACCATACACTGGTGCACGGTTTTTTGCGCGATGCGGGGGTGGCCGACTATCAGTTGGTAGACAGCCAAGGCGCTACAGAAGGTACGGTAAAGAACCTTACGGCCGAGGCAGTTGCGGACATCACTTCAAGTGGTGCCACGTTAGAAGCAAACCATCTGAAAATTCTTGACGATGGGCTTATACTGAAATCACAAGCTAGCTTGTTTATGTCGAAGTCTGCGACTTGGTCTGCGGACGCTCTTGAAGCATTTGAAACAATGGCGGGTTTGGCCGGGTGGGATGCTAGCGCGACATGACCAGTATTCCCATTTTCCGCACGGTAGCTGATATGCGCGCGCAGGTTCAAGATTGGCGCACCGACGGTTTGTCGGTCGGATTGGTACCGACAATGGGTGGCTTGCACGCAGGGCATATGGCACTTGTCAAAGCAGCCGTAAAAAAGGCTGACCGCGTGATTGCGACCATTTTCGTCAACCCCACTCAGTTTGGCGCGGGCGAGGATTTGGACAGTTATCCCCGAACCGAGGACGCAGATGTAGCGATGATCGCGCAAGCGGGCGGGGCGGGCGTATTCGTGCCCAGCGTTTCGGAAATGTATCCAGAAGGTTTTGCCACACGCGTCGAAGTTGACGGGTTAACAAATGTTCTGTGTGGCGGGACACGGCCGGGACATTTCAACGGGGTCACCCAGATCGTGTCAAAGCTGCTGAACCAATCCCAGCCTGACATGGCATTCTTTGGTGAAAAAGACTGGCAACAATTGGCTGTGATTCGACGTATGGCGCGTGACCTAGATATCCCGGTGCAAATCCTCGGTGTGGCAACGGTTCGCGACGAATACGGATTGGCGCTGTCTTCGCGCAATGGATATTTGTCTGCTGCCGAAATTGATGTGGCGCGTCAGTTCAACGTGATTTTGAAGAAAGCGGCATATGCGATCGGGACTGGTGGTATTGCGAGCGAAGAATGCAACATCGCGGCAGAGGCACTGTTGGCGGCAGGATTTCAGAAAATCGATTATATCGAATGCCGCGATTCAGACAGCCTTGAGCCTGTAGAGCGGTTGGAAAGTCAATCCTGCCGCATCTTTGGCGCGGCGTTTTTGGGTAAAGCGCGACTGATCGATAATCACCTTGTCGCCTAACGGCAAACCCACCCTTGTCTCTTGCATGAAGGACGAGGGGCCATTCATTCTAGAATGGATCGCCCACCACCGCGCCATCGGGTTTGAGCAGATCATTGTTTTCACCAACGATTGTACCGACGGCACTGTGCGCTTGCTAAAATCGTTGGAAGCACAGGGTTACTGTACCCATCGCAACAATCGCGTCAAAGAGGGCGAGAATGCGCAACCGCGCGCCTACACGCGACTGTCTAACAGTGATCTGCTGGATCAATCTGGCTGGGTGATGGTGTTGGATGCAGACGAGTTTCTAAACATTCATGTCGGTGATGGCCAATTGTCCGATTTGCTAGCAAATGTCGCAGAAGATACCGACCTATTAACGCTGTGCTGGCGCGTGTTCGGTGATAGTGATTATGACGCGTATGCCCCTGATTTGACGACCAGTCGGTTTCGGATGGCAACGGAATCCCAATCGACTACAAACTTTGGTGTGAAATCTTTGGTTCGCGATTGGCGTGCATATGAACGGTTGGGCAACCATTGCCCATATAACTACAAGGGCATGGCACCCCTAGTCTATCAAACCGCATCGGGTGCGATGT
Organism: uncultured Amylibacter sp.; assembly: GCA_937944065.1. Lineage (GTDB taxonomy): Bacteria > Pseudomonadota > Alphaproteobacteria > Rhodobacterales > Rhodobacteraceae > Amylibacter. The sequence goes on from CALDZS010000127.1 coordinate 2,821, forward strand.
ATGATCTACCGCATCAAGATCGCGGAACCTTGCACAAGCATTTACTGAGCTTGCCCGCACATAAAGCCAGCCATAAATGGGCGCAAATCAACCATTATGCGACTCGAACATTGGACAGCTATATACTGCGCCAGAAACGCGGTCTGGGGTTTGTCGGAAAGAAAGAACACCACACGTTCGACTATTTCAAACGGATGAACCGCAGCAAGGTTTTGGAAACAAGTTTTTCTCGCTATGACTCTGTAATTGCAAAAGGTCTTGCTGAAATGCGTAAGGTGCCAAGCATCCGCGCAGCAGAGCAAAACTGTTTAGAGATATACCAATCACGCATTGATGCGTTGATGGTCGAGGATTAAAGCAAGCCAAGATCAGCCAACGAGCGTTCCAATTCCTCTGGCAAAGGCTCTTCTGTTGCGCGTCCTTTTGGTAAATCCAACGGCGCATCCTCGGCCTTTAGATATCGCCAACCTTGAAAGGGCCGTTTCTGCGCGGATGTTGTGCGGATTAACTCTGGGGTCAACACGATCGCACAGCGTCTAATCCCGTCTTGGCCAATCACCTCGTCTAAACGTAGGATCGTTTGCCGAGCTTGGATAAATCCTTTGATGACCCAATAAATCGAGCCACCGTCCAACAGTTCCGCCTCGCGCTTTGGCCACATGCGTGTCACATGCCGCGGCAAACCGTCTGGACCCTGTGCGCGCGGATTTTGCTGCCAGTCCTGCAACGTGTCGGGGGTTTCGGTACCAACCGAAAGTTTTATAAGATGTAATGCACCACTCATGCCTCTAAGTTAGCGTTGCATTTCTAGAAGTAAATCGGATACCGTCAATGCTCATCAATTAGAATCGAAAGTTCCGCCATGAGCCGTTTTTCAGCCCCTATCGCCGAGCAAATTTGGGATATGAAGTACCGTTTCAAACAGGCGGATGGAACGGTGTTGGATGCCACTGTCGAAGACAGTTGGCGTCGAGTCGCGCGTGCTTTAGCATCGGTGGAAAACCAACCTGCCGATTGGGAAGATACTTTTTACGGCGCTCTAGAGGATTTCAAATTTCTACCTGCTGGCCGTATTTTGGCGGGTGCGGGAACAGACCGCTCGGTTACATTATTTAACTGCTTTGTCATGGGCACCATACCTGACAATATGGGCGGTATTTTTCAAATGCTGAAAGAGGCCGCACTGACGATGCAGCAGGGCGGTGGTATCGGATATGATTTTTCCACCATTCGTCCTAAAGGGGCTGATGTCAAAGGCGTTGCTGCCGATGCGTCTGGTCCGCTGAGCTTCATGGATGTTTGGGATTCTATGTGCCGCACGATAATGTCTGCTGGATCGCGTCGTGGTGCCATGATGGCAACTATGCGTTGTGATCATCCTGACGTTGAGCAATTCATTGCGGCCAAACAAGACGCAGCGCGTTTGCGAATGTTTAATCTGTCTGTTCTGATTACCGACCCATTTATGGAAGCGGTAAAAGCAGACGGCCCTTGGGAGCTGGTGTTCGACGACAAGGTTTACCACACCATTCAAGCTCGCGATCTGTGGAACAAGATCATGCAAGGCACGTACGATTATGCAGAGCCGGGCGTGATTTTTATCGACCGCATCAATCAAAAAAATAACTTGCATTATGCCGAAACCATTGCGGCGACAAACCCGTGTGGCGAACAACCACTGCCGCCGTATGGGGCATGTTTGTTGGGTTCTATCAATTTGGCCAAGTTGGTTCATCACCCGTTCGAGGATAACGCACATGTCTGCGAAACAGCATTGGGTGAATTGGTCGCGACTGCCATCCGAATGATGGATAATGTTGTTGATGCATCACGTTTCCCGCTAGAAGAGCAACGCGCAGAAGCGATGGCAAAACGTCGTATCGGCCTAGGAGTTACTGGCCTGGCCGACGCGCTGCTGATGGTCGGCGAGCGGTATGGCTCTGATAAAGCAGCTGCACTGACGGAACACTGGATGAAAGCGATTGCGCGCGCTGCGTATTTGGCGTCTGCCGAGCTGGCCGCAGAAAAAGGCGCGTTCCCTCTGTTCGATGCGGATGCGTTTCTCGCGTCTGAGACTATGCAAGACATGGATGAAGATGTGCGTAAGGCTGTCGCGGAAAACGGCATTCGCAACGCTCTGCTAACCTCGATCGCGCCTACAGGGACCATCAGCCTTTACGCGGGTAATGTATCGTCTGGGATTGAACCTGTTTTTGCATATGCTTACACGCGCAAAGTCCTGCAAAAAGACGGGTCGCGAACCGAGGAAGAAGTGGTTGATTACGCAGTAAAAATGTGGCGCGATAAATTTGGTGACACAGACCTGCCAGACTATTTTGTGAACGCACAAAACCTAGCACCTCTGGATCATGTTCGCATGCAAGCGGCAGCGCAAAAATGGATCGACAGCTCGATTTCAAAAACCATCAATTGCCCCGTTGATATCAGTTTTGATGATTTTAAATCGGTCTACATGGCCGCGTGGGATCAGGGTTGTAAGGGATGTACAACCTATCGTCCAAATGATGTGACTGGCAGTGTACTAAGCGTTTCAGAGACAACTGAAACGGCACCTGAAATGGATACAGGTGCAGATGTAGTGTATCTTGCCGAACCGCTGGACCGACCCGAGAATTTGGAAGGCCGAACTTATAAATTGAAATGGCCAGAATCTGAGCATGCAATGTATATCACCATCAATGATATCATTCAAAATGGCCAGCGCCGCCCATTCGAGGTTTTTGTGAATTCCAAGAATATGGAACATTACGCATGGACACTGGCGCTGACGCGCATGATTTCGGCTGTGTTCCGTCGCGGCGGTGATGTTAGTTTTGTTGTCGAAGAACTGAAAGCAGTGTTTGACCCGCGCGGGGGCGCATGGGTGCAGGGTAGATATATTCCATCTATTTTGGCTGCGATTGGTGGCGTGATCGAAACCCACATGGTTGCGATCGGTTTTATCGCAGGTCAAGGACAGCATTCCAAAGCTGATCCAGAGGCGCAATTGATCGCGGTAGGAGGGCAGGTCGGCAAATCGTGCCCCAGCTGTGGCACACCGGGTATGCGCATGATTGAGGGATGCATGACCTGTGCATCATGTGGGCATTCTAAGTGCGGTTAAGTTAAAGCCGCCCAAAATTCTGTTCAAACTTTGTCGCATGCATTTGTTCTAGCCATAGCTTGAAACAGGTGATCCCGCCAAGGCGGCGATGTTCAGCAATCCGCGAACGCTCACACCTGGTGTGACGATATGTGCACGGTTGCCCATGCCCATCAATATCGGCCCGACCTCTAACCCGTCTGCCACTGATTTTAATAGATTTCGCGCAGCACCCGCTGCATCCGTATTGGTGTAGATTAGCACATTCGCTTGACCAGTCAGGCGGTTATTTGGCATCAGCGCATCGCGTAATTCAGCGTCTAGAGCGGCGTCTGTGTGCATTTCGCCCTCATATTCAAAATCGACGCCGCTTTGATCCATAATTGCCAACGCCTCGCGTGCCACGGTACCTGATGTACTGTCCAGATTGCCAAACTGTGACCCTGAACACAGGGCGAGTTTTGGAATTAGACCAAACCGTTTCACATGACGCGCAGCGGCGATCATTGTTGCGGCCAATTGTGGCGCTGTTGGTTCTGTGTGCACATGAGTGTCAGC
>CALDZS010000128.1 GCA_937944065.1 uncultured Amylibacter sp.
CGACCGTCAGTGCCACGATCACAGGGCGCGCATTTAAAAACAATTCCTTAAACGGCGACGGGTCTTCGATCGAAGCCGGCATAAACGCGACTGTTCCCATTTTCCAAGGCGGCGCATTGGATTCAGCACGCAGATCGGCACTGGCCTCTTTGCACGCAGCAGAGGCGCAACTTCAACTGAACGGTGTTACAACCCGCCAAAACGTTAACAGCGCCTATGTACAATGGCAGACGGCACGATCCGCCAAAAAGGCGGTACAGTCGCAAATTAAAGCCTCTCAAATCGCGTTTGAGGGCGTGCGTGAAGAGGCAAAATTAGGCGCCCGAACAACTTTGGACGTTTTGGATGCAGAACAAGAACTGTTATCGGCTCAGTCATCCCTAATCTCGGCGAACCGCGACGAATTCGTGGCAGCCTATTCAGTTTTATCCGAAATGGGCCTGCTAACCGTCGACTATCTGAAGCTACCTGTCAAAAAATATGACCCAGACGTGAATTACATAAAAGCCAACACCAAAGCCAAGTTTGACACCCGCAAGTTCAAGCTGTTGGACAAGTTGCAAAAACGCTGATGTAACCAAAATACCGCGCGTTAACCTAGCTGCTTGGAAACATTGATTTTACTGCAATTTTTCGCTAATTTGTTCTCAATTGTGGGGAATCGGTTATGGTAGACACAGCATCAAAATCATCGCGGGCAAAGTTGGTCGCACTAATTTCAACGCGCGATACATCTAACGATACGCACGCAAACGCTTCTATATCAGCGTTCGCAAGTACGCGTGCTGCTGTTGCACCCAAAATTGATCCCGCCCCCGAAATGCTGGCACTTGGCACCAACGAAATGGTTCCCAGCGCGTCTCATACTGCTTTGCACAATGCATTTCACAGCATGCGCAAAACGCAAGATAAAGCCTCGGTTGACCAACAAAATATAGACAAAATCGCGGCAGATGCCGTTAAGAAAGCAGTTGAAGAAGGGTGCAAAACCCAAGTCGAAAACTACATCGACACAGTTCTGCCCGCTCGCACAAATGCCTTGTTCGAAATCACAGGCGAACGCCGTGTGAAAGCCGCAGTTCTACGTTTGGCACCGACACAGATTATTCGCGTGGTCGAAGAAATGGCACCGCAATTGGTCGACCATTCGGTGAAACAACGCGTTGAACATGCGATCAACGCAGAGATGACACATATTGCCACCGCGCTAGAATCAACAGTTCACGGTATGGTACGCAAAGAATTGCATGGCGCCTTTGGGGACAAAGTTACCCAAAATATTAGAACCTTGATCAAACTAGAACTGGAAAAACTATTGGCCGCAAAGGGCAAGTCCAACTAGGAAGCCAGCGTCAACAACTGATCAAGATCCAGACACTCTTCCAGATGGTTTGCCAGGGCATCCAAAACCTCTTCTGTATTTTGCGCATAGTTTAGTTGGCTTGATTTTGAACCAACCTGCTGCAAAAATTCTGCCCGAAACCCGTCTGATGAAAACAGGCCGTGCACATAGCACCCCATAATCTGCCCGTTTGAGGACTGTGCACCTTCGGCGCGGCCTTCCAGTAGCAACCATGGTTTGGTGCAGTCCACACCGCTGGTTTGGCCAATATGGATCTCATATCCCTCGAACGTAGTTCCTGTCTTTGCAACTTGCCCTGTCACCCGGATCACCCGTTTGTCACCTTGCATAATGGTCTCTACATCCAGATGGCCAAGACCAGCAACGCGCCCTGCCCGTCCTTCGATCCCCTCTGGATCATCGATCCAATTGCCCAACATTTGATAGCCGCCGCATATTCCCACCACACGACCACCGCGTCGAACATGTGCCGCCAAATCAATGTCCCATCCTTGATCTTTGAAAAATTGCAAATCACCGATTGTGGACTTGGTACCAGGTATCAAAACCAGATCTGCATCAGCCGGTAAAGGGTGGCCAGCTGGTACCATCACAACGTTGACATCAGGTTCTGCCGCTAGCGGATCCAAATCATCAAAATTGGCTATGCGCGACAGCTGCGGCACTGCAATCTTATACCCAGATTTGCGGTCACTGACGCGAATATCGCTAGCATCCTCGGCAGGAAGTTGTGATGCGCGCGCGAACCAAGGGGCAACCCCAAGGTTGGCCCAACCAGTGCGTTTCACAATCTCGATTAGGCCATCATCGAAAAGACTAACATCACCACGAAACTTGTTGATTATAAATCCTTTTATGCGCTCAAGGTCATCATCAGGTAATACAGCATGCGTGCCAACCATCTGGGCAATGACGCCGCCACGATCAATATCACCAACCAAGATCACAGGCACATTTGCCGCCTCTGCAAACCCCATATTGGCGATATCACCCGACCGCAAATTAATCTCCGCAGGACTTCCCGCCCCCTCTACCACAACCAAATCAACATCTGATTTCAATCGATCGAAGCTGGCTATGACGGCCTGCAACAATTTTGGTTTCAGCGTCGCATATTCACGCGCCTTAACGGTCGTCATAACCTGACCGTTAACAACAACCTGTGCGCCGATATCGGTTTCTGGCTTTAGCAAAACGGGGTTCATATCCGTGGTCGGCTCTAGCCCGCACGCCACCGCTTGCAAGGCCTGCGCGCGGCCGATCTCGCCGCCCAAAGCAACGGCTGCATTATTCGACATGTTCTGCGGTTTAAATGGTGCCACGCGCAGTCCGCGTTTAACGAATGCACGGCAAAGGCCCGCGACGATCAGCGACTTGCCGACATTCGACCCCGCCCCTTGTATCATGATGGACTTTGTCATGTTCCAGACCCTATACTTGCCGTAAATTCAAAGGCCACTCGCATGAACACGCCAGCTCATTTGATCTTTGCCGCCACGGCATTTTCCAAACCCAATACCGCGAAAGTAACAGGGGGCGCAATCGCAGGCGGGTTATTTCCCGACCTATCTTTGTATGTTTTGGCCGCGTGGAGCTTTCTTGTCGTCGGCAATGATGCGCAACATGTCTTCGGCATCCAGTACTTCTCGGCTGATTGGCAGGATATTTTCGCGGTCGATAACTCTTTCTTTGTTTGGGCTGCAATCATCATGCTTGGGGTCAGCTTGCGCCGCGATTGGTTGTGGGTGTTCGGTGCCTCTGGGTTTTTACACATTTGCCTTGATTTCCCACTTCATCACGACGACGCTCGTCGCCATTTCTGGCCTGCAACTGATTGGGTGTTCGAAAGCCCAGTAAGTTATTGGGACGGTGCGCATTACGGCAGTGTTGTTGGCGCAATAGAAATGAGTTTAGTGGCCTTCTGCGCCATCATTCTGATCCGCCGCTTCAAAACCTCGTTCTTGGCGTGGTTTTATGGTACGCTGGCAACGTTACAACTGGCCCCTGCGATAATCTTTGGCCTTATGTTCTAGGTTTCATATTGCGCACCTCGAAACCCGTTGCTATAGCCCTACTACACCATCAGGTAGGCGAGTTGGCGGAGTGGTGACGCAGCGGATTGCAAATCCGTGTACGCGAGTTCGATTCTCGCACTCGCCTCCATTTTATTGCGCAGATGATTGCGCCCAGAGATTGATGTCTTGATCCGTTGCGATCTCGTCAATCAACGACAGTTCAGCATCGCTAAACTCCAAGTTATTGACCGCACCAACGCAATCTACGACCTGCGACGGCTTGGATGCGCCAATCAGCGCTGATGTTATGCCGCCCCCCCTTAGGACCCAAGCTATCGCCATTTGTGCCAGTGTTTGGCCACGGCCAGCCGCGATATCGTTCAACGCGCGAATTTTTACAATCGCCTCATCGCTTAGCATGTCACCGCGCAAAGACTTCCCCTGTACGGCACGGCCTTCAGTGATCTCTGCACCCAGATATTTGTTGGTCAACATGCCTTGCGCCAATGGAGTAAAGGCGATTGAGCCAACACCAAGTTCAGTCAACGTGTCTTTTAGTCCGTCCGTCTCGACCCAACGGTTCAACATGTTGTATGATGGTTGGTGGATGACGCAGGGCGTACCCAAATCCTTTAAAATCGCATACGCTTCTCGTGTTCGTTCAGAGTTATAGGACGAAATCCCTGCATAAAGGGCGCGCCCCGACCGCACGATATGGTCTAATGCGCCCATAGTTTCTGCAAGCGGCGTGTTGGGGTCGAAGCGATGTGAATAGAAAATATCGACATAATCCAATCCCATTCGTTTTAACGATTGATCGCACGACGAGATTAGATATTTACGACTGCCAAATTCACCGTATGGGCCGGGCCACATATGGTATCCTGCCTTTGATGAAATCAACAGTTCATCACGCAGGCCTTTAAAATCAGTCGCTAGAATTTCACCAAAGGCCTCTTCGGCGCTGCCCGCGGGTGGGCCGTAATTGTTAGCTAGATCAAAATGCGTGATGCCATGATCAAACGCGGTCGTGCAGATGTCACGTTTGGTTTGATGCGGAAAATCATGGCCAAAATTATGCCAGAGACCCAGTGAAATCGCAGGAAGCTTCAGTCCAGATGCGCCACAATAGCGATAAACCATTTTGTCATAGCGGGCGGGATTAGGAGAGTAGCGCATGATAACCTCGTGAAATGAGCAGTATATCTCCTAGGCTATGATAGCCCGCGCCCAAGTGCAATCCTATGCGTCGGTCACGCCCGCCTCCGCAAAGGTTGCCATGCCAGAATGGCAGGCGACAGCTGATTTCAAGATATTGATCGCCAAAGTAGCCCCCGACCCTTCGCCCAGTCGCATTCCCAAATCCAACAATGGTGTTTTGCCGATCTGATCAAGTATTTTGCGGTGGGCTGCTTCGTCAGATAGATGGCCGGCCAAGCAATGATCCAAAGCGTCGGTGCTGACCGCGTGCAGACATGCTGCAGCCGCGGAACAGATGAATCCGTCCAAGATCACTGGAATATTCAGGGTGCGCGCACGGGTGATCGCGCCTGCCATTGCCGCCAATTCTCGCCCGCCAAAGGCCGCCAGGATTGACAGGCCGTCACGGTTCGCATTTGCGACCAAACCGCGTGTAACAACATCTGCCTTCAGCGCCAATCCTGCATCGTCAACACCCGTTCCACGACCAACCCAATCCGCAGCATCGCCGCCGTACAATGCCGCTGCAATGGCTGCTGCACTGGTGGTGTTGCCAATGCCCATTTCACCAGCGACGAACAAATCAGATTGGTCAGACACTGCGTTCCAGCCAACGGTCAACGCCGCCACGAAATCGGCGTCCGACATGGCAGGACCTTTGGTGAAGTCGTTTGTCGGTCTGTCCAGGTCCAGCGCATGAACATTGAGGTCTGCACCCGCCGCCTTGCACAATTGGTTAATCGCAGCACCGCCATGCTGAAAATTCAATACCATTTGATACGTCACCTCTGCTGGAAAGGCAGAGACACCTTGCGCTGTCACGCCGTGATTACCAGCGAAGATAACCACCTGTGGTGATGAAATCTCTGGCCGTCCAGTACCGCGCCAAGCACCGTACCAAATCGCCAAATCTTCTAGCCGCCCCAAGGCACCAGGTGGTTTGGTTAGTTGACCGTTACGCTCAGCCGCCGCATCGCGCGCCGAAGCGTCTGATGATGGTAGGTTTTTAAGGATTTCAGCGAACTCTGATACGGTTGAAAACGGCGCGGTCATAAGGTCTGTCTTTCGAACTATTCATTGGATTGCTGACGGTTTAGCGGGTAACACCATCATGCGAAATACCAAATACGAAAAGGTAAGGCCAATGCACGACACGAACCAAACACCCATGGTGGATTTGCGCGACATCGCGGCCAGCATCGGCCTGCTCACGCGCCTACCTGTCCCTGTTGATTTCGAGGTCGCACGCGCGCGCTCTTCGATATCCTGCTGGGCATATCCACTGGTCGGCGCGCTGGTCGGCCTAATCGCTGGTTGCGTTGCCTATTTGGCAAGCGCTATCGGGTTACCAAATGGCATCGCCGCCCTGTTGGGTGTCATCAGCTTGATGTTAATCACAGGCGGGTTGCACGAAGATGGATTGGCAGATTGCGCAGATGGGTTCTGGGGCGGTGCCACCAAACAGCGTCGGTTGCAGATCATGAAAGACAGCACTGTTGGGGTCTATGCGATCTTGGCGTTGATGAGCATAATCGGTCTACGTTGGTTAGGACTAGAGGCCGTGGGACAAACACAGTTGATCGCAACATTTGCGGGCATTGGCGCGATCAGCAGACTGCCCTTGGTCATTGGATTGCACATGATACCAAATGCACGCGGATCCGGACTGTCATCAGATGTCGGCACTGCACCTGCATCTTCGCTCGCCATTGCATCGGTTATCGCCATTCTGCTGGCACTTCTTTGCTTTGGATTGGCCGGATTGTTGATAATCTTTGTCGCCGTTGCAGCAAGCATTGGTGTCTTCGCAGTGGCATTGCGAAAAATAGGCGGTCAAACTGGGGACGTTTTGGGGGCGAGCCAGCAAATTGCGGAAGTATCGGCAATTTTGGCCATCATTATATTATAACTGCGCGCGGGATTTTCACCGCGCGCAGTTAGATTTCTGCTTGCTCTAGGTTGGCGCTACTGGAACTACGCGCGCCGTCAAAACCTCGATCACTTTTTCGTTGGCTTTCACTTCGTCACCGCCATCTACCGCCGCAATCTCACGGGTGAGACGTTCTAACGCCGCTTCGTACAACTGACGTTCGGAATAAGATTGTTCGCGCTGTTCGTCATTGCGGTGCAAATCGCGAACCACCTCGGCGATTGCGATCAAATCACCAGAGTTAATCTTTTGTTCGTACTCTTGCGCACGACGCGACCACATAGCGCGTTTCACACGCGCACGGCCTTTTAGGGTCGTCATAGCCCGTGTTACCACAGCTTCGGTCGCAAGATTGCGCATGCCAACACTTTCGGCCTTGGCTGTCGGAACCCGCAACGTCATTTTATCTTTTTCAAAGACAATGACGAACAATTCCATAACCGTACCAGCAACTTCTTGCTCTTCGATTGCACTGATTTTGCCTACACCATGTGCGGGATAGACAACGAATTCATTTAGTCGGAAGCTTCCGACTTTCTTTTTTGTCATAACGACAATCCTTTTTTAGTAATCAACCGATTGCAACGGCAAGATTAACGCCTCATCTTCTTGATATTTAATAGAAATTACGGCGAAACCCACGCTGTAGGGGGTGAAAAACTCCTTGCTCACTAGGAACAGTATACCACAAATTTCACCCTATTGCCAGCACGGCAAAACAGATGGTTCAGATCATATGACTCAACTGGCTGTTAGCCGCCTTCGCCTGGATTTTCGGAAAAGTACTTTTCCAGCTTTCCTGTCTCGCCATCGCGGTCTTCTGCGTCTGGCAATTGTTCTTTTTTGGTGATGATAACCGGCCATATCTCGGAATATTTGCGATTAAACTCGACCCATTTTTCGGTGTCAGGCTCTGTGTCTGGCAAGATCGCCTCGGCTGGGCATTCAGGTTCGCACACGCCGCAATCGATGCATTCATCAGGATGGATCACCAGCATGTTTTCGCCTTCATAGAAACAGTCTACGGGGCAAACTTCGACACAATCTGTGTATTTGCAGGCGATGCAGGCATCGTTAACGATATAAGTCATGGGCTGGGTCTCTTGTATATATGGTTGCTACATAGGCCGCAAATCGGGGGCGATCAAGGCTCTATGTCGCGCAAAGCGGTTTGTGCTTCGCGATCTTTGCGCGATGGGCGACCTTTGCCGTCATATTTGGGGTTTGCAACCCAGATCGCGCGCTCTGGTGGTGGGGGGCTTTGATCATCATATAAGGTTTGCGCCTCTGGGGCTGGGCCGCGACGTGTTCCCAGTTCTACGATGGCTACAACACGCACCCAATCGCCTTGGTTAAAGGTCAAAACGTCGCCCGCTTTGACCTTTACCGCAGGTTTAGAAATCTTATCACCGTTCAATCGCACACCATTGCCAGATATGTATTTGGCGCAGATCGATCTGGTTTTGAAAAACCGTGCCTGCCACAACCATTTATCAATGCGGATTGTGTCCAAAGGGTTACTTGCCTTTCAGCGCCATCAAAGCTGCGAACGGGTTGTCGGGGTCAAGCGGTTTTTCTTTTTTCGGTGGCTTGGCCGAATGCGTTTTCGCGCGATCATTTTTGCCTTTCGGCTTGCCTTTGCCCTTACCCGCAAATTTTTGCGGCTTACGCGCGTCATTGCGCGGGGCTGAAGCCTGCTTTGGCACCCATTTAAAGATGTAGAAAACTTCCACTTCTGGCGCTTCTGCCTCTACTGGCGCAGCATCGGTTGCGGGTTCGGTGGCTGGCTCTACGGCAGCTTCAGGTGTTTCACCCTCTGCCACAGGCTTCGCGACTTTCACTTTTTCACGCTCGCCACGTTCAGCGGCAAATCCCAACCCTTCCATAAGGTTGGCAAATTGATCCAATGTCATGCCTGTGATCGACAGCATGTCCCCGTTTGCCTCAAACCCTGTTTTTACGTCAAACGCACGCGTCAGATCGGCCAAACGTTCCAACATATCGATACGGATCGCGCGGTCGCCTGCCAAACGGTATCCTGCACGCGGATAATAACCTTTGGGCGCGTCTGGCATTTTCGGAATTGTCACCAAACCAGGCGGTGGCGCATCTGGGAAAACATCCAAGCCTTCATAAAGCGACCACAATGTCAGACGCAAACGTGTTGCGGCGGGTTTCAGCATCAAGTGCTGGAAAATTGTATATTGGCCAAAACGCACGCCATGTTTACGCAGCAATCCACGGGCATCTTGATCCAGGCCTTTAACATCATTCGCCACAACAGAGCGTGGGATCACGCCAAGGCTTTCGACAAGACGGAACGCCAAACCGCGCGCCAAACCTGTGACGGCTTCGTCATCGCGCAAGGCAATCAACGCCTCGAACGCGGCAGAAACTTTGCGATCCATGAAATGGTTCAAACGACGCTCAACCTTGGTGGCCACATCGGCACCCGCCTCGTCATCGACAAATACTTCGATGCGTGGCTTCATAATGTCGTCGCTTTTGACCAGCTTGCCGACAGAGTATTCACCCCACATCAGGCCACCCTGCTCGGTGAAATCAAATTCAGTATCGGGGGCGTTATACATGCGATCAGACCGCAAGTTAAATTCTGGCTGTAACGCCTGAATGGCCGCCGCGCGCAAGGTTTTGGCCTGCTCTGGCGTGGCTTTTGGGTCCATCTGAAAACGGAACCCACTTAGGTGACCTACAAATTCACCTTCGATGGTTACACCACCTTTTGTATCAACTTCAGCCACCAGGCTCTCCTTTTGGTTCAAGCGCCGCATCAAAACAGATGTGCGGCGGTCGACAAATCGTTGTGTTAGCGCTGCGTGCAACGCGTCTGATAGGCGGTCTTCTACTGCACGCGTCTCGTCTCGCCAATAGGTTTCATTCGCAACCCAACCCTTTCTTTGCGCGATATATGTCCATGTCCGCACAAAGGCCAAGCGTTTGGACAAAGCATCAATCCCACCCGTGACCTTGTCAATCTGTGTGATCTGACGCGCAAGCCAATCTTCGCTGACTTGGCCATTGTCGCGCAATGCGCAAAATACCTTTTCCACGATCTGTACATGATCAACTGCCGACACGCCGCGAAAGTCGGGAATGCGGCAGGTGTCCCATAACAACGCGACATCCGCTGGACGCGTGACCCGCCCGACGATGGCATCGACATCGGACAGCGCTAACAGCGTGCGATGATCTTCGGCAGGCCGAGTTTTGGACAACACGTCCTTGTCTGGTGGCTGATCAAGGCTGGCAAGTAACCGACCCACAGTGCCAAATTCCAACCGCGAATTGCGCCATTGCAGTTTTTTCAATGGCGCAAACCTATGCGCCTCTATCGCGTCGACCACTTCTGGTTCCAGCGGTGGCGCATCACCCGTCACACCGAATGTACCAGACGTCTTATAGCGCCCTGCACGCCCCGCAATCTGTGCCAGCTCGTTTGGCATCAAGCGTCGCATTCTGCGTCCATCGAATTTCGACAGGCCAGAGAATGCCACATGCGTGATATCCAAATTCAACCCCATACCAATGGCATCGGTGGCTACCAGATAATCCACATCGCCGTTTTGATACATATCAACCTGGGCATTACGCGTTCGAGGTGACAATGCCCCCATGACCACGGCCGCGCCGCCCTTTTGACGACGTAACAGCTCGGCAATCGCGTAAACATTATCAATGGAAAACCCAACGATGGCGGCGCGTGCTGGCATACGGCTGATCTTTTTCGATCCTGTATATTCTAGCTCTGAAAACCGTTCACGGGTTATGAATTCACATTTAGGAACCAGCGATTGTATCGTTCCGCGCATAGTGGCAGCGCCCAGAAACAAAGTTTCGAACCGCCCGCGCATATTCAGCAATCGGTCGGTGAACACGTGTCCGCGTTCTGGATCGGCGCAAAGTTGTACTTCGTCGATGGCGACAAAGTCAGCGCCAATATCCTGCGGCATCGCCTCGACTGTGCAAACCCAAAATTTAACGGATGCCGGCACAATCCGTTCTTCGCCGGTTACCAAAGCAACTTGTGCTGCACCGCGCAAATCAACCAGCCGATCATACACTTCGCGCGCCAAAAGGCGCAACGGCAGGCCGATTACACCAGAGCCGTAGCCCAGCATGCGGTCGATCGCGTAATGAGTTTTACCAGTATTGGTAGACCCAAGAACCGCGCAAATGCGGGACGGCTGTTGTGACATGGGATTAAAGTGGCGTGCCTTCTAATTCTTTTTCCAAAGCTTCGACCGCCTGTTTCAACTTCTCTGAATGAGGATGCAAGTCGAAAGCCTGTTCATACGCTTTCAACGCCTCTTCCTTGCGGTCGATACGGTATAAAATCTCGCCCAACCCACCCAACGCACCAAAATGACGGGGGTTCAGCACCAACACCTGTTGGATATCTGCCATTGATAATCCGTACTCCTCGGCCATAAAGAATGCTGTGGCTCGCGCATTCCATCCTTCGGCAAAGGTCGGCGCATGGTCGATCAGAGCCGAGAAATGCCAGATCGCACCTTGTACATCGCCTGCTTCCATCGCCTTGTGCCCACGTTTCAGCAGGAAATCCATCGCGTCAGAGCCAGACTTCGACCATTCCCGCCAGATCTTTTTTTCGACCCCTTCTGCATCAGTCTGTGCAGGATCGGCAAGTTCCACGAACAACTGATCCAGTTTCGAAAGCTCCTCGGTCTCATCTGCGAAAACAGAACCCGAAATCAGCACAAAAACGCAAATCGTAAAAAAGAACGTGACGGCGCGGTTGGATTTTGTCAGGTAGTACATCATATTTAAAACATAGCATGGTGATCGCTACAGGCCACCAAAACTTTCAGGAGACTATGATGAGCGAAATTATGACCCAAGCGGTTGACGCAATTAACGGGAAACTAGACGGCGAGGCCTATGATGGGTCGATCAAGATCGTCATCGGCGACGAAGGATCATTGATGATCAACGAAGACGGTGCTGCGGTTTGCGACGCAGATGCAGAAGCGGATTGCACAATGACAGCCGACCCTGAAACTTTGATGGGCATTATGACGGGCGATGTGAACGCGACTGCGGCCTTTATGGGCGGCAAACTGTCTGTTGATGGCGACATGTCACAAGCGATGAAGCTAGCGACAGTTCTGGGCTAACCCCAGATGCCGCCATATGCCCAAACCGTATGGAAGGCGCCTGCTGGCACCGATCCCCAATGGGTACACACCGCAGACGGTAAACGTCTGCGGCTTTTTGCATGGGGTGGCGGAACCAAAGGTACGGTCTTTATCTATCAAGGCCGCACTGAATATTCAGAAAAGTATTTTTCCACTGCTCAAAAACTGTTGGATCGCGGTTATAGCGTCATTACATGGGACTGGCGCGGACAAGGGTTATCAACACGGTCAGGACTGCGCCGCCGCATTGGCCATGTCGATGATTTCGCCGACTTCCAACTTGATGTTGATGCAGCGTTGGCCGTCGCTGCGGACAAGAATTTTCCCACCCGACACATTTTGCTGTCCCATTCGATGGGCGGTTTGATTGGCCTGCGCAGCCTGCATCGTGGTTTGGATTTTGACAAAGCCATATTCTCGGCACCGATGTGGGCCATAGAGTTTTCGTTCTTCATGGCTATCTTCGCACGGGTTATCTGTTGGGGTGCCAGCCTGATTAACAAAACCGCTTATCTGTCCCCGACCCAAAGCGAGCGCAACTATGCAATTGAAAACGGGTTCGACGGCAACACCTTGACCAACAATCAGGTCGAGTTTGAAAATATGTGTACAACCCTGAACGCCAATCCAGATTTAGAACTGGCGGGCCCATCAATCCATTGGGTTAACGAAGCGCTCAGCGAATCCAAGGCAATGATGCAAAAAGATGCGCCCGATTATGACAGCTTGGTTTTGTTGGGTAAGGATGAACAGATCGTCGACATGCCGACGATCAAGGGGTTGATAGATCGGTGGGGGAAAACCAAATTGGTTTTGCTCGACGATGCACAGCACGAGTTGATTTTGGAGACCAAGGACGTCTCGGACAAGGTCTGGGCCGCCATTGACGAATTCCTAGAAACCTAAAATTTAGATAGTATTTCCAGTGCCTTGGTGTGGATGTTCGCATTTGCGGCGGCAATGGCACGCCCGCCATTTTGTGCTGTACCACCTTTCCAATCCGTGACAATTCCACCAGCGCTATGAACCACAGCTATTGGCGCTTGAATGTCATAAGGGTTTAGCGCTGCTTCAACGACCAGATCAATCTGACCCGCGGCCAGCAATGCGTAGGCATAACAATCCATGCCATAACGCGTCAGTTTGCACTGGTCTGCCAGCGCGTCGAAACCGTTGCCATCAGCGTTGCTGCCAACTTCTGGAAATGTTGTAAATATGGTTGCATCTGACAAGCTGCTTGTCGATTTAGTTTGCAATGGCGTACGCATCTTCTGGTGCAGCAATTCTTGTCGACCTAGCCCGCCCATAAACCGCTCGCCGGTATAAGGTTGGTCAATCAATCCAAGGATTGGCTGGTCGCCGTCATTTACCGCGACCAGCACACCCCATGTGGGCGTGCCCGACATAAATCCGCGCGTGCCGTCTATGGGATCAAGCACCCATGTAAAGCCGCTGGTGCCCGTTGTGTTACCAAACTCTTCACCCAGGATTGCATCATTGGGACGGCGATCCGCCAATATCGATCGCATTGCTTGCTCAATCTCGCGGTCAGCCCGAGTTACCGGATCAAACCCGCCAACCTCCTTGTTTACGATGTCTTGATTTTGCCCACGGAAGTACCGCAAGGCGATGGGCCGAGCCGCGTCCGCCAATGCGTCTGCCACTGACCACAGGTCTTGGGTTTCAGATACGCCTAAAATAACAAAATCCCCTCGCTGGATGTCAGCTTGGGGATTTCATAAAATAGGTTTTGCGTCAAGCAAGGCCTGATTATTAGGCTGCTTCGCTTAGAACGCGTGCAAGGTCGAATAATTTGCGACGTTGGTTTTCTGGGATCGCATAGTACGACCGCACAAGGGCCAACGCCTCTTTATCACCCATGATATCTTTGCCATTGCTTTCAGCTGGCTTATCAATTGGCGTTTCGATTTCGCCATCAGCAATGCCGTCGAAAAAGAAATGCACAGGCACGTCCAACGTATCTGCGATATCCCAAAGACGAGACGCACTGACACGGTTCATACCGGTTTCATATTTTTGGATTTGTTGGAATTTGATACCAACAGATTCTGCTAGTTGCTGTTGCGTCATACCAACCATCCAACGACGGTAACGGATTTTTTTGCCTACATGCATATCTACGGGATGTTTCATTTTCACTCCTACGCTCACCTAAAGGCGAATTAATTTTAAAGTATTCTCCTGCAGTATACACCAAATGGGGTGTCGATACTTTAGTTGCAAAAGTTACGCAGGGTCACTTTTTTTACACCGTAAGATGCTGTTTTAAAGCAAAAAAAAATTGCCCCATTTCAAAAAAATGGGGCAATTATCAATATTTTATGGCTGTGGGGTAACGATCTCGAGTCAATTCTTTGCATTTTGCAAAGAATTGCCAGACTCGCCTTATAGCACTCAGCTTGCGATTTTGCTTTGACGCTTGCGATCAACCGGATCAAGGAAGCGTTTGCGCATGCGGATGCTGTTTGGTGTAACCTCTACCAGCTCGTCATTGTCGATATAGGCAATAGCCTCTTCCAGTGACAACGTGATCGGTGTGGTCAGGCGAACCGCTTCGTCTGTACCAGATGCACGTACGTTGGTCAGCTTCTTGCCCTTCAGCGGGTTCACTTCCAGATCATTCTCGCGATTATGCTCGCCAATGATCATGCCTTGGTACACGTCTTCTTGCGCACCGATAAAGAAACGACCGCGGTCTTCTAGGTTGAAGATCGCATAAGACACAGACACGCCGTTCTCCATTGAAATCAGAACACCTGCACGGCGACCAGGAATTGGGCCTTTATAAGGTGCCCAGTCATGGAATACGCGGTTCAGAACGCCAGTCCCGCGTGTAGCCGTTAGGAATTCACCGTGATACCCGATCAAGCCACGTGCAGGCACGTGTGCAACGATGCGTGTTTTGCCAGCACCCGCTTGTTTCATCTCGACCAATTCACCGCGACGTACGCCTGTGATTTTCTCGATCACTGCGCCAGAGTATTCGTCATCCACATCAATGGTAACTTCTTCGATCGGTTCCATCTTTTGATGACCGTCTTCTTGGAACAGAACCTGTGGGCGAGAGATTGACAGCTCGAACCCTTCGCGGCGCATGTTTTCGATTAGAACACCCATTTGCAATTCGCCACGCCCTGCCACTTCGAACGCTTCGCCGCCAGGCGTGTCAGATACTTTGATCGCAACGTTGGATTCTGCTTCTTTCATCAACCGATCCCGAATGACGCGCGATTGAACTTTCTTACCGTCACGACCAGCCAATGGGCTGTCGTTGATGCCGAACGTCACCGTGATGGTTGGCGGATCAATCGGTTGGGCTGGGATCGCTTCGGTGATTGATGGATCGGCCAATGTGTCAGCTACGGTCGCTTTGCTCATGCCTGCGATAGATACGATATCGCCGGCTTCGGCCAAATCAATCGCGGTTTGATCCAAACCACGGAAGGCCAGAATTTTTGTGGCGCGGAAGTTTTCGATCAATGTACCGTCGATAGACATGGATTTGATCATATCGCCAGCTTTCAGCGTGCCTGATTCAACACGACCTGTCAGCATACGACCCAAAAATGGATCAGCGCCCAATGTTGTGGCCAACATCGAGAATTTCTCGTCGCGACGTGTAATTTGCGCAGGTTGTGGCACGTGATCGATGATCATGTCGAACAACGCTGTCAAATCTTTGCGCGGTCCGTCCAATTCCATGTCAGCCCAGCCGTTGCGGCCTGATGCGTACATAGATGGGAAATCCAACTGCTCGTCTGTTGCGTCCAAGCTGGCGAACAAATCGAAACATTCGTCCAACGCGCGGTCAGGTTCTGCATCTGATTTGTCAACTTTGTTCAAGCAAACAATCGGGCGTAGACCCAGCGCCAATGCTTTGGATGTTACGAATTTCGTTTGTGGCATCGGGCCTTCTGCCGCATCGACCAACAAAACAACACCGTCAACCATAGACAAGATACGTTCGACCTCGCCGCCGAAATCAGCGTGACCTGGCGTGTCCACAATATTGATACGGGTACCTTTCCAAACGACCGAAGTCGGTTTGGCAAAAATAGTAATCCCACGTTCGCGTTCCAGATCATTACTGTCCATCGCGCGTTCTGTGGTGGTTTCGTTGTCACGGTACACACCAGATTGTTTCAACAGTTCGTCAACAAGCGTTGTTTTACCGTGGTCAACGTGCGCGATAATCGCGATATTTCGAAGTTCCATGTGCGTATAGCCTTAAAAAGAGGAATGAGCGTTTGTCGCGCACTTAAACCACATGCAATCAAAAGGCCAGACTAAAGGCGTAACTTGAGTAAAACATCGCCGAGACTTATCCCGCAAGCGTAAACTCTGAAATGGCTTATCCCATACGCCCATGTCTTAGCGCACGAATATCAGCATGCTCTTGCTTTATTACCTCTGTTGGTTTCGGCGACGCCGCTGCATTGCTGGCCTGGAACGCAACAGCCGCACCAGCACATTCAAGAGCAAACAGCCACAATGCCAGTAACGCGCCGGCTAGAATGACAAAAAACTGTTTCAAACCCCACCCGAACATCAGGGCAGAACCTGACAGTGTGCGCTGTGCAATGTCGCCCAACCCGCCTAAAATAAACGAAACAAATCCAAAATGACCGAAACCGCTTAGAACCGCGGTCAATAAAAAGTGTCCCGTGGCAATTGTCACCAATAGCAGTGTGAACAGGCCTAAAAAATGCGATCCAAACACGCGACCATGTCCGCTTTGCATCATTCGAGGTGCCCGCCCTGCTGCGGCCATAGCCATCACGGGCAACAGTGCAGCACGCAAAGCAAGCCGTACAGCGGCAACCAAAAACGAGGCCAACGTCACATAGCCCCAGGACAGATTGCGCAATTCTTGAAGTGCGACTGTACTAGGGTCTTTGGTGGCGGCAAGTGTCCCTAACAAATCCAACGAAATAGTGCCACCGACCATGAATTGATACCCCACCAGTAACACAACCGAGACCATCGCGGCCAAAAGAGCCTCTATGACACTGATCAACAAGGCTGATCTAAAAAGTGGAAGGTTCTCGTCCTCATAGGGTTCGCCCAACAGATCAAGACCTGCGCGGATTCCCACAAGATACGGGTGTATCGCCAGTGTCAAAGCCACACAAAACCCAAAAATTGGCAGTAAGATCAACAGAACCAGTCCTATTCCTGGCACGCCTTCAATAACAGTCAGGCTCGCTGCGGTGACGAAGGTAATTACAACTAGATAGGCAATGATCCATTTCGGCAGTATTACAAACAGGCGCATCAATATGCGCAAGGATAATGGGAATGCCTCAATCGTTATCATAGTACCTCTTTCAGGTGTATCTGACCATGATATAGGCACGAAATCCCTTATTTTTAAGGGTACGACCAGGGTTTTACCCATTTTGAACACTATCATTTGCGCACATTCACATGGCTATCCGGTGCATATGCACGCAGATAGTTCGTTCAATCTTTCACCAAAACCCTTGTTTTTAAGCGGATTTATTCTCAAGTATTCGTGAAATCTTCTTGATATTTGCACATAAAACGCCAATATCTAGCTCATACGCCCACAAGAGGGCGCAATAGAACTTATAGGAGTTTATAAAATGGCAAATTTTGATGCTGTCCGTCGCGCTGGTGCTGGCGTTGACGCACAAATTGACGAGGGTCTGCGCGCCCACATGAGCCGTGTTTACGGTATCATGTCTATGGGTATGTTGATCACAGCCGTGATCGCATGGGCCGTTGGCACAGATTATGCTGCAGCAACTGCGGGCCAAGAAACTCGTTTCTTGTCTTACGGTATGCTTAACGCAATGATGTCGAGCCCACTACGCTGGATCATCATGTTCGCACCTTTGGCCGTTGTGTTCGGGTTCAGTGCCGGGATCAACCGCATGTCCGAAAACTTTGCACGCGGCGTGTTCATGGTCTTCTCTGCCCTAATGGGTCTGTCGATCGCTTGGATTTTCGCAGTGTATACAGGCGTGTCGATCGCATCGACATTCTTGGCCACAGCAATCGCGTTTGGTAGCTTGTCTTTGTATGGTTACACCACGAAGAAAGACCTGTCAGGATGGGGCACGTTCCTATTCATGGGTCTGATCGGTATCATCGTTGCATCATTGATCAACATCTGGATCGGTTCTGCTGCGATGCAATTCGCCATCTCGATCATTGGTTTGTTGGTCTTCGCAGGTCTAACAGCCTATGACACTCAAAAGATCAAAGCGACTTACATCCAAATGGCTTCTAATGGTCAAACCGAATGGTTGGGCAAAGCGGCTATTATGGGCGCGCTAAGCTTGTACTTGGATTTCTTGAACATGTTCATGTTCCTCTTGAACTTCATGGGTCAAGGCGAGTAAGCTCTGCTTACATCAGTAATCAAAGGCCGGTGCTAACGCATCGGCCTTTTTCTTTGGAGCAAGGCGAATATGATCAATATCCCTATCACAGCCATCACCGCCGCAATATGCGCGTTGATCCTTTTCATGCAGACCTACAGTGTCATTCTGCGTCGTATAAAAGATAACATTGTTCTTGGTGATAACGAGGATCGCACCATACTCAAACGCATCCGCGGGCACGGGAATATGATCGAACAAGCACCAATCTTCCTGATCTTGCTACTGATCGCCGAGGCTTATGTAACCGCGCCAAGCATTTTCCTCGCCGCAATAGCCTCCCTATTTGTTATAGGGCGCATGTCACATGGGCTGTACTTCCTTGATATCGGATTGCACTGGAAATGGCGCCGATATGGGATGATGGCAACCATGTTGACCCAATTGATGCTGTTACTAACTGTATTGATTGGCACATTGTTTTTCTGAGCAATAAGTATCAATTTTTGCATAGCGGCTTTGCAAGTGCTGCTATTGTTATATTATAACATCATGACCACTTTGGGATCATGACACAGACAAACTTTGTCAGACAGGACACGCTGCCAGAAGATATGCGTATCCTGCTTCGGGATTATCCGCGCGATGCTTGGCCGGATCACCCGAATTTCGCCGCTTCGATCCGAAATTGGATGGGAGCACATACAATGTTTCGCCGCCTTACTGATATAGTGAAAGATAACACAGAGCGGTATTTGGATAAGGCCTGCGCGCCCGAAGAGTATGCGGACCGGCTGTCCCACTATGGGAACCAATTGGTGCGCAACCTGCATGGGCATCATGGCTGGGAAGATCATCAATTTTTTCCAGAACTCTCTGCCGCCGATGCGCGTTTCGACACGGGATTGGATACATTAGAAAGCGATCATTTGGCCTTGGATCAGGTGCTGGACACCTTCACCACCCAAGCCAACCGCGTGATCCAACTTGTGCAAATGGACGAGGCGCAGGCCTATGAAGAAACAGGCGCATTGTGCGATACTGCAGCGCAAATTGATGCGTTTCTAAAACGGCATCTAAGCGACGAGGAAGATTTGGTTGTTCCAATCTTACTACATCACAAACTGCGTGGATAATGGGCGGTCGGCATTCAAAGGTGCCGACCGAGCGTGCTTAACGCTTAAGCAAGATTATATGGGCACCGCTAACAGCAAAAAGCCGCGTCAAGATGAGCGCGGCTTTTGTATTTTTGAAGTACGAGAGAGTAAGACTATTTAATCTTACCTTCTTTGTATTCAACGTGCTTGCGGATAACTGGGTCATATTTCTTAACAACCATTTTTTCAGTCATCGTGCGTGAGTTCTTTTTGGTCACATAAAAATGACCTGTATCCGCAGTTGAGTTCAAGCGGATCTTGATTGTGGTTGGCTTCGCCATGATATCTCTCCAAATAGCGGGGCCAAAGAAAGGGCAAGCCGCTGAAATTCTGAATTTGTCTTCTACTTGGGTTAGCGCCCGAGTCAAGGCCAATAGATTACTTTTTGGCCGCTGGTTTCTTAGCGACTGGTTTTTTCTTGGCTTCCAACACATCCAAACGCGCAGAAAGCTTTGCATTCTCTTCACGTGCCTTCACGGCCATCGCCTTGACCGCGTCAAATTCCTCGCGTGTCACAAAATCCCGATCCGCCAACCAACGATCAACCCAAGACTTCATCGCGTTCTCTGCCTCGTCTTTGGCGCCTTGCGCTACGCCCATCGCATTGGTCATCATGGATGACACATCGTCGAAAAATCTATTCTTGTCTTGCATGGAATTATCCTTTCACGCTTTCCTTATATATGGGGCTTTTCGCTGGGTTTGCCAACCATACGCTTGACAACAAAGCGTCGCAGGCCAAGAAGGTGTCCCAAACCAGCAGAGAACAGCCCATGATCGCGACCCTACCCTTTCCCAATATTGACCCTGTCTTGATCTCGTTCGAGGTATTTGGCCGCACGCTGGCAATTCATTGGTATGCAATTGCGTATATCTTGGGCTTTATTCTAGCTTGGAAATGGATTTTGATATTGATCAATCGCCCAAATCTATGGCGTAACGATACCCCCCCGATGACCGCCAAACATGTCGAAGATTTGCTGACTTGGATGGTTGTTGGCACCATTCTGGGTGGCCGTTTGGGATATGTTCTATTTTACAACTTCCCCGAGTTCGCAGCTGATCCATCACGGATTTTGCGCGTTTGGGAAGGCGGCATGTCATTCCATGGCGGGTTTATCGGCGTAATTGTTGCCGGCCTGCTATTCTGTTGGAAATACAAACTGTCGATGCTGTCCGCAGGTGACGCCATCGCAACAGGCGCGCCATTTGGTCTGTTCTTGGGTCGTATCGCCAATTTTATCAACGCCGAACTGTGGGGTCGCCCCACAGATGCGCCTTGGGGGGTCGTATTCCCGGGCGAGGCCGCACAATCCTGCGCCCTGTTAATAGGCGAGCAATGCGCGCGCCACCCAAGCCAGTTATACGAAGCGATCCTAGAAGGCATCATTCTGTTCGCGCTTATGGCTTATCTAATCTTCCGCCAGTCCGCCCTCAAAATCCCAGGCCAAATGATCGGACTGTTCTTTCTGGGTTATGGTATCGCACGGACAATCGTCGAAGGGTATCGCCAAGCAGACGCACAATTCATCAGCTTTAACAATCCGATGGGGCATGTGATCCGTCTGTCAGATACTTGGGGATTAACCATGGGGCAAACACTCTCGCTTCCCATGGTGGTCATTGGCGCTGCGATCATCCTATGGGCACGTCGCCGCGCATGACAGTGCTAACCGACATCATAGCACGTCAAATAGAACGTATGGGGCCTATCACCATCGCTGACTATATGACCCAATGTCTGTATCACCCCGATCACGGTTATTACACCAGCACCCACCCTTTGGGCGCATCAGGTGATTTCATTACAGCACCAGAAATTAGCCAAATGTTCGGCGAAATGATAGGTTTGTGTTTGGCACAAACATGGATAGATCAAGGTGCGCCCAACCCCTTTTGTCTGGCGGAACTTGGCCCTGGCAAGGGTACGCTTATGGCCGATATCCTGCGCGCCACCCAGCGCATCGAAGGGTTTCATGAGGCTATGCAGTTGCATCTCGTTGAGACCAGTCCGACATTGCGCGAAACTCAAAGAGCGATACTGAACGGCTATACTGTCACATGGACGACAGCAATTGACACCCTACCTGCCCTGCCCCTGTTCCTAATTGCCAACGAGTTTTTTGATTGCCTACCTATTCGGCAGTTCAAGCGGACCGAAGCAGGTTGGCAAGAACAGATGGTCGCACAAACTGACGGCAATCTGGCCTTTTTGTTGGGGCAATTGGCACCACCTGAATTGTATGCAGATGCAGATATACCTGTTGGTGGTACGCTTGAGCTTTGCACAGCCTCTAACGCGATCATCGCCGATATATCAGCCAGTATCGCCAATCAGGGTGGTGCGGCGCTGATCGTTGATTACGGCGATTGGGGAAGCGGTGCGGATACATTGCAAGCCTTGCAAAACCACACAAAAATTGATCCGCTGACGCAGTGTGGTGCGGCGGATATAACAGCGCATGTGGATTTCGAGGCGTTGACGAAATCTGCGGCGACAGCCCAGGTCTCGGCATTGACCCCGCAAGGTGTTCTGCTTGAGCGTCTTGGTATAACACAGCGCGCGCAATCTTTGGCCTCGCGCTTGACTGGAACAGCATTGGACACACATATTGCAGCGCACAGACGCTTGACCCATCCAGACGAGATGGGGCAGCTTTTTAAATCAATCGCAATCGTGCCCAAAGGTGCGGCATTGCCACCCGGATATGATCATGCTTGATGTTATTAAATCTGATACTTTATCTAATGTACGCCACGGTTTTTTCACCCGCGCCGGTGGGGTCTCCGAAGGCATTTATGCAGCTCTAAACTGCGGTCAAGGATCGTCTGACAACCCCGATCATGTCATGCAAAACCGGCAACTGGTCGCGGCGCATATCGGTGTGAGAACCGATCATCTTGCATCTGTTCATCAGTATCATTCCAATGTGACATTGACGGTGACCGAGCCCCTGTCGGGCGACAAGCCGAAGGCGGATGCGATGGTGACAAATGTCGCGGGGATGGCACTTGGCGTGTTGACCGCCGA
>CALDZS010000129.1 GCA_937944065.1 uncultured Amylibacter sp.
GGGCATTACCAACAGTAAATCAGCTGACAATATTCGGATGGCGTATAAATGGTCTTTCCTACATTGGGGTTTGGGGGCGTGGGCGTGCTATGCGATTGCTGGCTTGTCGCTGGCGTTCTTTAGTTATCGTCGTGGCTTACCTCTGACGATCCGCTCGTCGCTGACACCATTGTTTGGCAAAGCACTGTCGGGCACGTTGGGTAATATAATTGACATCGTGGCAGTTGTTGCAACCATTTTGGGCGTTGCACAAACACTTGGGTTTGGCGTCGAACAATTTGTGGCTGGTCTGACCCGTATCGGTATTGGTGGCTTGATGAACGCCGACGGTGGTGCAACCACCATTGGTATCGTGGTCGCATTGCTTGTAATTATGGGCGCATCGACTTTGTCCGCGCTATCGGGTGTTGGCAAAGGCATTAAGTGGTTGTCGAACATCAACATGGTTCTGTCCATATTCCTGCTTGGCTTTTTCATCATATTTGGCGCGACTTGGTTCGGCTTCTCGGCGATGTTTGTCGGTATATTCGATTACCTGATCGCACTACCGAAACTCAGCTTTAATGTCTGGTCTTCGGATGGTGTCGAAGGATCACAAGCATTCTTGTTGACCCAATGGCAGGGCTGGTGGCCCGTATTCTATTGGGCTTGGTGGATTGCATTTGCTCCATTTGTTGGGCTGTTCTTGGCACGTATCTCTCGGGGACGTTCTATCCGTGAATTTGTTCTAGGTGCGATGATTGTACCAGCATTGATGTGCTTTGTTTGGTTCGCATGGGCAGGTGGCACCGCCATCGACCTGGAATTGAACGGAGGCGCCAATGGGGTGATCTTCGACGCTGCAAACGGGGACAAGATATTCGCGATGACCGAATTTATGCTTGCCCCAATTGCGGATATCCTTGCGTGGCTGATGGCACTGTTAATCGTTATCTTGTTGATGACGTTCTTGGTGACATCTGCTGACTCGGCCGTTTTGATTGTGAACACGATTAATGCTGCGGGTGACGAAGGGCCGAAGGCACGACCACATATCGTTTTCTGGGGCGTTGCCTTGGGATTGGTTGTTGGCGGGTTGCTGATCTCTGGTGGCACGGGTGCCATTCAAACAGCGATGGTAATCGGTGCATTGCCATTCTCGTTTGTGATGGTTCTGATGTGTATTGGTTTGATCAAAGCGATCTACAATGACGGCCGCCGCGAAGCGCAAGGAATTCAATCGGTGACGGCAACGACACCAGCCGAATAATTTTGCACATCAAACTAACAACGGCCTTGGCGCACCAGTTGCGCCAAGGCTTTTTACTGCAAATGTGTTGACAGTAACATGTCAGCGTTTTAGCAAAATACTGTTCGAAAAAAATTGGACTGCGATATTCAAAATCGCTCGGCTGGAAGACCTGCTAAACCGCAACCATAATTTGCGATTTAAGGTCGCTTTTGCAAAGAATTAAAAGGCATCACAATGACAGCTAAACTAGATATCGATTTCGTGCGCGCACAATTTCCAGCCTTCAGCACCCAAGTTTTGAAAGATCAAGCGTTCTTCGAAAACGCGGGGGGGTCGTATACCTGTGCCCCAGTAATAAATAGACTGATCCGCTATTATAATGAACGCAAGGTTCAACCCTATGCACCCTATCAGGCCTCCACACTTGCAGGCGCAGAGATGGACGAAGCACGCACGCGGTTGTCCGCGATTATGGGTATTGATGAAGACGAATTGTCTTTTGGTCCGTCCACGACCCAAAACACCTATGTTTTAGCGCAGGCGTTTCGATCACATCTAAAGGCAGGTGATGCAGTTATCGTGACCAATCAAGACCACGAGGCGAACACTGGCCCGTGGCGCCGTTTGGCGGATGAGGGCATCGAAATACGCGAGTGGCGATGCGATCCGGAAACTGGCGCGCTGGATTTGATGGATCTGACAAATCTGCTGGATGACAAAACAAAATTACTATGCTTTCCGCACTGCTCGAATGTGATTGGTGCGATCAACGATGTCACAGCTATTTGCGCGCTTGCACGTGCGGCAGGGGTTTATACCTGTGTTGACGGGGTCAGTTATGCCCCGCATGGTATTCCAAATGTTGCGGAATTGGGCGCGGATATTTATCTGTTCTCTGCCTATAAAACGTATGGCCCGCATCAAGGTATTATGGCAATTCGTCGTGAACTGGCCATGGCACTACCAAACCAAGGACATTATTTTAATGCGGGCAGTTTGCCATCACGCTTTACTCCTGCGGGACCTGATCATGCGCAAATAGCGGCCTGTGCGGGTATGGCTGACTATATCGATACACTGTACGATCACCACAGCAGTGGATCTGCCGATGCGGCAGGCAAGGGCGCGTTTGTTCACGATATAATGCGAGAGCATGAGGTGGCTTTGGCACAACCTGTGCTAGATTACTTGGGCGGCAAAAATTCTGTTCGACTGTTGGGACCACGAGATGCGGCCATCAAAGCGCCGACCATTGCCGTTCTGTCTGACAAAAAAGGCGAGGATTTGGCGGCCGAATTGGCCAAACGCGGAATTATGGCAGGCGGCGGCGATTTCTATGCCGTGCGCTGTTTGGAAAGCCAAGGGATTGACCCAAACCATGGAGTGTTGCGCCTGAGCTTTGTACATTACACAAATAAATCCGAGATCGACAAACTATTGAACGCCTTGGATGAAGTGTTGTAAGAACAAGCTAACCTAAAACAATGGATGCGCACCAAGGCGCATATGTAGGAGGATCGACATGCCAACTGCTGCAAAGCTTGTTGCAGGAATTTGTTTCGCCATCATCGGATTCTTAGCCGCCTTGATGTTTAACGCAACGGCAGAAACAGAAACCGGACTGGGCCCCTCGATTTTAACGTCCGCCGCAATAATCGGGTTTTTGTGTGGTTGGGTTGTCTTGGGGCGCAGACCAGGCTTGGGCGGGTTCGAATCCGTAGCCTCTGGTATTGCCGCAGTCATTGCCAGTTTGGTCTTTGCTTGCATCTTGTACGGGTTCAGCAATTTTATGTCTGGCTTGATGCACGGCGCGTACGCGTCGCCGATGCAAGCGTTGGTGTCTTGGCTGCGTGTTTCGGTGCTATTGTTCGTGCAAACCGTAACGCCATCCGTGTGGTCAATCTTGGTTTTGGGCGGTGCTATTGCGGGTCGATTAACAGGGATCGCAAATTTCCGTTGGTCGTGATCCGTGTCTTGCGAGTAGTCGTTTGACCAAGTAAGGTTGCGGGACATTAAACCCGAGTATGCCTTGAGGATGCCTTCATGAATGTTTATCGCGATTTGCCACATGCTGTGGGCAACACACCCTTGATCCGTCTTAAAAAAGCGTCCGAGCAAACAGGATGTGAAATTTACGGCAAAGCAGAGTTTTTAAACCCTGGTCAGTCCGTGAAAGACCGCGCCGCGCTGAGCATTATCGAAGATGCGATTGCCAAAGGTGATTTGAAGCCAGGTGGTACCATTGTCGAAGGCACCGCGGGTAACACAGGGATTGGTTTGGCATTGGTTGGCAATGCTATGGGGTTTAAAACCGTCATCGTGATCCCTGAAACTCAAAGCCAAGAGAAAAAAGATATGCTGCGTTTGGCCGGCGCCGAATTGGTAGAGGTTCCGGCGAAGCCATACAAGGACCCAAACAATTACGTGAAATATTCGGCGCGTTTGGCAGAAAAGTTGGCCAAGTCGGAACCGAATGGGGCGATCTGGGCGAACCAATTTGATAATGTTGCCAACCGCCAAGCGCATGTTGATCACACTGGCCCAGAAATTTGGGCGCAAACGGATGGCAAGGTCGACGGGTTCATCTGTGCTGTCGGTACAGGAGGTACGTTGGCTGGTGTGGCGCAAAGCCTGCGTGGATTTAATAAAGACGTGAAAATAGGCTTGGCCGATCCAGACGGTGCTGCCTTGTATAATTACTATGCCAATGGCGAATTGAAATCATCGGGCAGTTCCATCACCGAAGGGATCGGGCAGGGGCGCGTCACTGCAAACCTAGAGGGGCTGAAAGTGGATATGCCTTATAATATTCCAGACGCAGAAGCGTTGCCAATCATCTTTGATCTGCTCCAAGACGAAGGTATCTGCATGGGCGGATCTACGGGTATCAATGTCGCAGGTGCGATGCGCATGGCGCGTGATATGGGGCCAGGTCACACCATCGTCACCATCCTTTGCGATGTTGGCAATCGGTATCAGTCAAAGCTGTTTAATCCAACATTCCTGCGTGCTAACAATCTACCAACACCAGATTGGTTGGATGGCGCTGCGCGCCCGATCCCAACTGTCTTTGAATAGGATCGCCGGTGTCATCATTCCGTATATTTTTCACGGCCCTACTTGTTTGGGTGTGTTTTTCGGCCTCTAGCTTCGCTCAAACCAATGGCCTACCCGCATTTGATACCGCAGAGTTTGAGGCGACGGCAGAACGTGCAGAGGATGTTATCAGGACTGATCAAGCCTCTTCAGATGCGCTAGAACAGCTTCGCACGACCTTATCAGGGCTTCGATCCCGTGCTTTGGCGGCACAAGAAATATACGCTGGGCCAGTAAAAACCATCCAGGTGCAATTGACATCGCTGGGCGCTAAACCTGCCGAAGGGCAACCTGAAGAAGACGCTATTGTTGCCAAACGCCGCGCAGATTTGACCAGCCAACTTGCCAAATCCCAGTCGCAACTGATTGTTTTACAAGAAGCATATACGCGCGCGGACGGCTTGATTGACGAGATTGACCGTACCATTCGCGAACGCCAATCTGATAAAATGCTCGAATTTGGACCTACGCCGCTTAATCCTGCCAATTGGTCTTCGGCACTCGGAGCTTTCGCCAATTACCTGTCCAGACTGGGTGGTGAATTTTTTGATGCAGTTTCTAGCCAAACGCGCAACGCTAACCGTTTGGACAACGCACCGTCGCTCCTGTTGTTCTTGATTATCGGCGTTTTCT
>CALDZS010000130.1 GCA_937944065.1 uncultured Amylibacter sp.
GACAGCCTGTCAGGCCCGCGCGTGATGTCGCCCGTCATAAAAGCACCGCGATCCGACACGGCGATAAAGCCCAACCCGTTATCAGAGACATGGAAACCAGACCATCCACCAAAGCGACCGTCGTTATAGGTAAACCCTACCTCGCCGATCAGCCGCGCGTTCTGCGCGGTTGCGGCGGGGGCGAGGACCAGCGCAATAGCCAGCCATGTTAGCGAGATTTTAGTACGGTTGAACACTGTGACGGTAAATCTTTCATCGTATAGTCGCGCGGATGGCGACGCGGTTTCGATTTTGGCGCGTTCGGGTCCGCAGGCTTTAACGCGTCAGTGACCCACCACCGCAGCGTTTCATCACACCCAATCCCGTTACCAGAAATCTGACGTACAGAGGGTTTTTGTGTGCGGCACCTTTTCGACCCTTTGGGGCATTTAAGGCGGACATGAAAATGATAGTGATGCCCCCAGAACGGGCGAATTTTCCGCAACCAGCTGCGGTCACCCGTGGCATGGGCACACATGAAAATCTTGGCAGGGGCGGTGACAAATATGCGATCTACACGCTTGTCAGACGCGGCAATTTTCATGACTTGCATGTGACTTGCGCGCCAATTGTCATTCACAAGTTTCTGATTTTTTGATCGGATCGATATCGAGGACAGCGATTCACGCTCTGCGCGGCTCAGGTTCAATCGTTTCGGTGGCAGCATCCAAATATCTGCATCCAAGCCCATCTGATGCGACGCATGACCAGACGTCATAGGCCCCCCCCGCGGCTGAGATATATCACCGATATATAGCCCCTTCCAGCCGGGAACTTTGGCAACTTTGCGACTGATATCTTTCAGGTAATCAATCATCTCTGGGTGGCCCCAATTGCGATTGCGAGACAGGCGCATGGCCTGCCAAGTTTTGCCAGTTTGCGGCAACTGCTCAGCGCCCGCGACACATCCCTTTGAATAGAACCCAATCGATTGCTCGGACTGCTGAGAGCCGCGGGATTCCTTACCAAACAACTTGTTCGCTTTTGTCTGGGCGTCCGCAGATGATGCCAAGGCGATCGACATCAATGCGACACAGGTCGCAAGGGGTTTTAGCAAGTAACTTTTAAACATCATCCTTAGGATCTACCCAAAATAGCAAACATAAACCGATTAAAAACAAAACGATGACCGGCGTCAAACCCAGACGTTGATTTTGGGTTAGATACGTGACCAGCGCAATTGAACTTGGTGCCAAAAAGGCTGTCGCCTTGCCTGACAGTGCATAAATACCAAACGCCTCGGTCATGCGTCCCGGCTCTGCCTGACGTGCCATCATTGCGCGTGAGGATGCTTGCAGCACGCCGCCTGCCCCACCCAAGATAGCGCCGCACACCATAAAGATGCGATCAGGCAATGTGGAATCTTCTGCCAACGGAACACCCATAAACGATGTGCGCGAGGTGCCGATGATAATCACACTAAGCGCGATTAGGATCAAAACCGAATATGTAATCACGGGTTTAGACCCAAAACGTTGATCGAAGAAACCGCCGATAAAGGTGAAAACAATTGCGCCGAACGACGCGACAATTCCGAATATACCCAACTGCTGCGTATCCCATTCCAAAACGCCAGAGGCAAAGATCCCGCCAAATGCGAAGATGCCGATCAGGGCATCGCGGTAGAACATAGATGATAACAAGAACGCACCAAGACTGATGTTTTTTGGTAGACTGGCAATTGTGGTTTTCAGCTGTGACATAGCAACGCCGATACCAACACGGTCTTTGCGTTCAATTTTACGATCAGGTACCCACATGAAAAACGGGATAATAAAGATCAGGTACCACAGCGCCGTTAGTGGCCCAACAGCCCGCGTCCCTTCACGCATTTCGGGGTCCAGCCCCAAAATTGGGGCTTGGCCCAATAGTGTCACGCCTTTGTCGTTCTCGCCTAGAAACAACAGCATAATGAACAAGGTTAGAATGCCACCGATGTAACCAAACGCCCACCCGTTTGCGGAAATTCGGCCAAGGGTTTTGCTAGGTCCTAAATCAGGCAACATCGCGTTCACGAAAACTTGGCTTAACTCCATACCCAGATAACCAATGGCGAAAACGCACAAGATTAGGACAATCGCTGTGGACCCGGGCACGGCCCACCACAGCGCCATACAGCCGAACACATATAGTGCTGAAAAGAACAGCATCCACGGTTTTCTCGGGCCAATATTGTCTGCATAAGCGCCCATGATCGGCGCGCTGATCGCCAAGATCAACCCGACTATGCCAGTCATCACACCCCAAAGGGATTGACCCGCAACCGGGTCACCAACAACAGCAGAGGTAAAGTAAGGAGCAAAAATGAAGGTGATCATCAAGGTATTAAACGGCTGAGCCGCCCAATCGTACCACATCCATCCCCAAATTTTACGAGAGTTTTCGGTCTTTGTCATGATTTGCGCGCCTGTTTTCGTTGATAAAATAGGTTTCGGTTGCTACGCGCAAGAAAAATCAAGTTTGTTGTGGTTAAATCTCTGGCGGCCACGGGCGGGTGCCTTCGGCCTCTATCCAATTTTGGGCGTACTCGGGCAGATCTGGGTTCCACTCTGGATGCCCTAACGCGTCCGCCACCAACTGGGTTGGGACGATCCCATTCTTGTCCGTCACGGCTGTACGGTACAAAACAGAACTGGTCGCATCGCCATTTCGCCACATGGTTTGCTGCAAATAAATGAACCGTTCATCGCGGCCTATGATTTGTGATCGCATGGTGAATTTTTGAAACGCCCGCACGCGGCGGCGATATCGGATGCAACTGCCAGCGACCGCCAAACCCCAGCGGTTTTTGCGTAATGCGGGAACCAACCCCATCCGCTGGCCATAAGACAGCCGTCCAATGTCATACAGGCTGAGAGCGATGCCATTGTTCATCTCGCCCCACATGTCCATATCCCATGGCCAACATATATGGTGGGTTTCATGCGCTTCTTCCAACGAAAGTGGTGGCTGGAACCGTGCTTTGATCATGGATTTGGTGACGCGAATAAATGGATACATTGGGCAAATTCCTTTGCCAGCTGTATTGATTAACCTCGAACAGGTTTCAAGCCTGACGGCGGGTCACCGATACGTTATCGCCAAAACTTGTCATTATCGTCATATCGCCATACATAGTCGTGAAACGCAAAGGAGCGCGCAATGCAATCGTTCGGACAAATTTTATTGATGGTGCTAGAGATAGCTTGGTTCATCTTGATCGCTCATATCATCATGAGCTGGCTGATCAATTTTCAAGTTCTAAATCTGCGCCAACCCTTGGTGTCGCAAATTTGGTATGGATTGAACCGCCTTTTGGAACCGATCTATGGCCCCATTCGCCGTGCTCTACCCGCATCCGGCGGTTTGGATTTTGCACCGCTGATTTTGTTGTTGGCCATTTATGCGGCACGCATCATCGTGACCAACAACTTTTTATAATTGCCTAGTGGGCAAAGGCTGCTTCTGATCCCCACAGCTGTTTAACACGCGCATCGCGGCCACAGCCTTTGCGGTAAAACTTGTACGCCTCTGCCTTGGATTTAGGTCCACGGCGGGTCACGACGATAGTGCTGCTTTTGTAGTAATCTTGGTGATACGCCTCTGCATCGTAGAACCGCGTTGCGTTGCGTACAGGTGTTACGATTTTTTTACCCAACTTGCCTGTTGCATCAATCGCTGCAATCTCTGCCAACGCAATCTCGCGTTCCTGTGCAGTTTGGGTGAAAATCGCAGATGTATAACTGTTCCCACGATCACAAAACTGTCCGCCCGCATCAATGGGGTCAATAGAACGGAAGAACTTTGACACCAAAGTTTCATATGTCACGACAGCTGGATCGTACTGAATTTCCACCGCCTCGATGTGGCGACCATGATCGCGATAAGTTGGGTTCTTCATCTTTCCGCCCGTATAGCCTGATTTGACTTCTTTGACGCCTTTGACAGATTCAAAATCTTTTTCGATGCACCAAAAACAGCCCCCTGCGAAAATTGCTGTTTTGGTTGCGGCCGCGGCATGGGTGCCTGTGACAGCAGCAAGGGCGGCGGCGGCGTAGATGAGATGTTTCATATGTCGTTCCTTTTTGACTTATCGACAACTGATCGAAATTCATATTCACTTGCAACTAACAAGCACGTGAGAAAAAGCAGCCATTATGAAACATTCCGACGCAGTGACCACACACCAAGCATTAGAAGATCCGCGCAACGCGGATATCCAGATTTACGTGAATGGCGACATCGTTCATCGCGACAAGGCGGTCGTGTCGGTCTATGACAGCGGATTCATGCTGGGCGATGGTATTTGGGAAGGGTTACGTCTTTACAACGGCAAGTGGTCTTTCCTTGACGAGCATATGGATCGCCTCTTCGAGGCGGCCCTGGCGATTGATCTGGACATTGGCATGGATCGTGCGGGGGTTGTTGCTGCGCTAGAGGCAACACGAACGGCGAACGAGATGCACACCGATGTGCATGCAAGATTGATGATTACGCGCGGCGTGAAAGTAAAACCATTTCAACATCCCAGCCTGTCGCGATCAGGCCCCACATTTGTGATTATCTGCGAGCATTCGAAACCATCGATTCCGCGCCCGATTGCACTGGCGACAGTCCCGCATCTGCGCGGACTACCTATGACTCAGGACCCCAAACTGAATTCGCATTCAAAACTGAATTGTGTACTGGCCTGCATTGCCGCCGAAAAAGCGGGTGCTGACGAGGCGTTGATGCTGGACATTAACGGGTTCGTAAACACCACCAATGCCTGCAACTTTTTCATCGTAAAAAAGGGCGCGGTTTGGACCAGCACCGGTGATTACTGTATGAACGGGATCACACGACAAAAGGTCATTGATCTGTGCCGCGCAAACGATATCCCCGTTTTCGAACGCAATTATTCGCTAGTGGATACTTACGGCGCGGACGAGGCGTTTTTAACGGGTACGTTCGGGGCGCAGACACCTGTTAGCACCATTGACGGGCGGAATATTGGCACAGGCGAACTAGGGCCGATAACCACGCGCCTACGCGCATTGTATGCCGATCTAATTGCCAAGGAATGCCCTTAATGCGGATCGCAATGTGGTCGGGACCCCGCAATCTGTCGACGGCGATGATGTACAGCTTTGCTGCACGCGATGACACTTCGGTTTGGGATGAACCGTTCTATGCGCCCTATTTGGCTTTAACGGGTTTGGATCATCCAATGTGTGCAGAAATCTTGGCGGCACATGAAACCGACCCAGACCGCGTTGCCGCACAATGCGGCGGCAACATCCCAGACGGCGCGTCGGTTTGGTATCAAAAACATATGTGTCAACACATGGTGGACGGTATTGATCGCAGCTTTATGAAAGATTGCGTGAACGTCTTTTTGATCCGCCATCCCGCGCGCGTCATTGCCAGCTATCACGCCAAACACGAAAATCCGCAGCTAAGCGATATCGGCGCAATTGAACAGGCCGCACTATTTGATCAGGTCGCCAACGCCACTGGCACCGCGCCCGTGGTGATCGACAGTTCAGACATACGCGCCAATCCTGCCGACTTGATCCCGAAACTTTGCGCGGCGATTGGACTAGATTTTCAACCACAGATGCTGCGCTGGCCTGCAGGTGGGCACGCCAGTGACGGTGTTTGGGCGAAACACTGGTATCCTGCAGTTTGGAAAAGTACGGGATTTGCCGGTGCAGAAGGGCTATTGCCAACGCTATCACAGACGCAGCAGCCCATTTTGGATGCTGCGCTGCCGGCGTTTGAACGGCTTAGCGCGTTTAAGATCAGTTGAAGTTTACGAGCTGCGACGTTTGTTTCTGGCGGCCAGCAGTTTCAAACGCAAGGCGTTG
>CALDZS010000131.1 GCA_937944065.1 uncultured Amylibacter sp.
GTTACGCACCAGCTTTTGGGTGCCAGTATGGCAAAAGGTACAGGTCAGTGTGCAACCGACCTGGCTGGAGATACAAAGCGTGCCGCGATCAGTTTCAGGGATATACACCGCCTCGACCTCGTGACCGCCTGCGATGCGCAATAGATATTTGCGTGTGCCGTCGTCAGAGATTTGTTTGGTCACAATCTCAGGCCGTGTCAGCGAGAAATTCTCTGAAAGCAATGTGCGAAACTCTTTCGACAGGTTCGTCATATGATCGAAATTGGTTATACCCTTCTGGTACATCCAGGCCCACACTTGGCCGACCCGCATTTTGATCTGCTTTTCTGGAACACCTAAGGCGGCAAGTTTTTCACCCAGCGCTTCGCGGCGTAAACCTATTAAATTCGGCAACACCGAACCATCCTGCTTGCGCGGGATAGTCATGAAATCTGGATTGATCGGTACGTTTGTCATAGCCAGTCCGTGTAAATAAGGCCCGTCGGCAGGTTGCTGACAGGCCTTATAGAATGAAATTGGTGCAGAAAAGGTGAAACTGCGTTTTACCCGCAGCGTTTCTTTGCATCTTCTAAGGCCGCCGTGAATCCCTTGAGCGAGAATGTATCTGTGGTTGTCTTGCCACGTGAAGAATTCCCAGTGATCACTGCATTTGCACCGCGCGTCATTGATGCGCGAATTTTGCCGTCCTCGCCCGATGTTGCTGGCCAAGCCCATTCACCTTCTGGTGTCAGAGTGTAGGTAGAAGATCCGATTTGCATTTTAACTGGTGTATTCGCCTTTAGCGGATACCCTGCAGTGTAAGATACTTCGCCTGTAATACCGCGCGTCTTGTTGTAAGTTACAAACAAAAGAATATCAGAGCGGTTCGCGGTGACACGTTTGCCGTTCTGCGTAATCTTTACGTTTGTCGGTGCGGATACGATCCAGCATTCCTGGCCTTCCTGAAAGACAGACCAGTCTGTTTTCGCGTTTACACGATTGGTGGATGATTGTGCGAACGCGCTTACGGCCATTGTTGATGCCAAAGCTGCGATGCTTACTATTTTGAATGAGTTGTTTTTCATACTGTTTACTGCCTCTGCTGCCGTGCCGCGGTGCTATACGCATTTTTTGTGCGGCTTCATTATGACCTATATATATCAAACAGTTTGCTCATTTCCAGCCCCCAATGTAGCAATAGGCGAATATGTGAAAATCCGTGTGCAAAGGTGCCCTAAATGACTCAGTTTGTAGATATGGTTGAAATCTGGCACGGGGATTTCCTTGAATCAATACATCAGGGTGCGGCGGTTGTGTGCAATGCTCGCGGTGAAATTGTTGCCAATTGGGGCGAACCAGAGCAGATTATATTGCCCAGATCATCGTGTAAGATGATCCAAGCATTACCTTTGGTCGAAAGTGGCGCTGCAGATAAGTTCGGATTGACCCCAGCGCAACTGGCATTGGCTTGTGCGTCACATCAGGGCGCGGCGATACACGTCGACAGTGTCACCGATTGGCTGGCAGAATTGGATTTGTCAGAGTCTGATCTGCGCTGTGGGCCACAACCTACCTCTGATTATGAATATCAGGCGGAAATGACCCTCGCTGGCACCTGCCATGATAAACGTCATAACAATTGTTCAGGAAAGCATTCTGGGTTTCTGACATACAACAAGTATATCGGCGGAGATGCTGAATATATCGAACCAGATCACCCTTTGCAGCAGACCATTCGCGACGTGACCGAAGACATGGCGGGTCAATCCGTGGCTGGTTACGCTATCGATGGCTGTTCTGCCCCGAACTTTGCTATCGGTTTGCATGGGCTTGCGACGTCGATGGCACGCATGGCTGCCCCGACCAAGGAAATGGGAACAGTGCGGGGTCAAGCTGCGCAGTCCATAGTGGCTGCGATGCGTGCCTATCCAGAACTGGTCGCGGGCAAGGGTCGTGCGTGTACCGAACTGATGCCAGCATTGGCCGAAGGCGTCGTGGTTAAAACAGGGGCAGAGGCGGTGTTTATCGCGATCTTGCCTGATCAAGGATTGGGTGTTGCGTTGAAAATCCGCGACGGATCAACGCGCGCCAGCGAATGTGCGATTGCCAGCTTGCTGGTGCGGTTGGGTGTTGCTGAAGCTGATCACCCAATGGTTCAAAAACGTCTTTGTCCGCCAATGGTGAACCGCGCTGGTTTGACAGTGGGACACACGTCACCAAATGCAGAATTCTATCAGAACGGCGCGCCTTTGTGATCTTTCGAACTGAATGGCGCGCGATCACCGCACTGTTTCTGTTCAACGGGATGCTGTACGGCGCATGGGCGGTGCGTATTCCTGCGCTGACCGAAAAACATGGGATTGACACCGCGACACTGGGCCTGCTGCTTTTGGCCTTGTCACTGGGTGCGATCCTATCATTTCCGATTGCAGGCAAATTGGCTGACACGCGGGGCGCCGTGCGCATGTCAAAATTATTGGTTTGGTTTTACCCTGTCACAGTCGCGTCCGTGGGATATGCACCAACTGTCTTGTGGTTGGGCGTCGCCCTGTTCGCCGTTGGAATTTTCCACGGTGCATTAGATGTCACGATGAATGCGTGGGCGGCTGACTATGAAAAACGCAAGGCCGCGCCGCGCATGATGGCGTTTCACGCTATGTGGAGCCTTGGCGGCGCGTTAGGCGCGGCCAGCGGATTCTTGGCAATTATCCTTGGGCTGTCTGTGGGGCCACATTTCTTGATCTTGGGTGTTTTGGCAACGGGATGGACAATTGCTTTGATCGCACCTGATTGGCCAGAAACACCATGTTCGCCTGCAGGACAAAATGTTGGCTTTGTCTGGCCAAAGGGAATTTTGCTGGGGCTTGGTGTTGCCAGCCTGTGTGCGACCATTGGCGAAGGCGCAATGGCCGACTGGTCGACATTGTTTTTGATCCGTATCAACGACGCAACCGAGGCTAACGCAGTGATCGGTTTCGCACTTTATTCCGTGGTTATGATCGTCATGCGTCTGATCGGGGATCAATTGATAGGAAAGACAGGTGCTGTAAGACTGGCGGCGATGTCTGGGCTGTCAGCCTTTATCGGTGCACTTATGGTGGCTTTATCGCCTGCCTTCATCGTAACCTGTCTGGGCTTTGTTTTTCTGGCATTCGGCTATGCTATGATATTCCCAATGGCGATGACGGCTGCGGCGGCGCATAATCCTACTAAATCTGGTGGCAGCATCGCGGCTGTGGCGATTTTCGCCTATGGCGGTACGCTGGTGGGGCCACCAATTCTAGGGTTTGTGGCTGCACTGTCCAGTTTACGGTTTTCGTTTGCTTTGCTTGCGATTTTGGCAGTGTGCCTGTTTATTCTAGCGCCCGTGTTTCGTGGCGCTAATCCTTCGGCATCGCGGGGATAAGGGGTACGGAATTGTGGACATGCACATCGCGGCGCGGGAACGGTATCTCAATTCCATTTTCCTTTAAGGCGTCCCAAAGCGCTAGATAAACATTACCACGAATATTGGTCAGCCCAGCGGTTGGATCTTTGATCCAAAACCGAAGTTTAAAATCGATAGAGCTGTCGCCGAAATTAATCACATGACATACTGGGGCTGGCGCGCTGACGACACGATTGACGGATTTTGGCGCGTCTGTCGCGATGCGTTTCACTTCGTGCGGATCGGAATCATACGCCACGCCGAAATGGATATCCAAGCGGACAAAGTCCGAACTGTGCGTCCAGTTGATAACTTGGCTGGTGATAAAATCCTCGTTTGGAACAAGATATTCGCGTCCATCGCGCGTTGTGATAGAGGCATAGCGCGCGCCCAATCCAGTGATCCAACCAAAGGTATCACCCAGTGATATGACATCGCCAGGCTTGATTGATTTATCCAACAAGATGATCACACCTGATACCAAGTTCGACACAATTTTCTGCAGACCAAAGCCTAGACCCAAACCAATAGCACCCGTCAGCAAAGCAAGGTTGGATAGGTCAAACCCAATGGTTTTCAGCCCAATCAGGAACGCGGCGCCATAGAAAACAATTTGCGCCACCTTTTGCAGCAATACCTTGATTGATGGATCAATGTCGGTGGAGCTGGACAATTTGTTGTTAACGTTTTTGGTCAACGAACTGGCCAAAACAAACAAGACCGCCAAAGTACACAACGCAGTTAAGATCATTAGCAGCGACAGGCGAAACCCTTGCGTTTCGAATGCAATACTATCTAATAAACGACTACTATTGTCCCATAACCCCGTGATTTTAAGCGCTGCGTAACCCGACGCCAGCCACCTTAAAATATTGCGCAAAGAGTTGTTTTTGACCAAGCGTGAAAAGCCAGCAATCAGGAACCAACTGGTGGCAATGGCGGCGGCGACATAGATAAAATAGCTGCGTGATGGCCACGTTATGGATTGCATAACCCAATATGTGCACCAAGACATGATCGTGAACATTAGCAGGGCAAATCGGTTTACAAACACGACACTGAAACGCAAGACCCATTTTTGATACCCTTGACTTGCCAGCCAAGTACGCAGTTTTGGACGCAACCAAAGCTTTAGAAAATGCGCCAGCACAATCATCCCGAAGATGATCCCCATTTGATATAGGGTCCAAGGTTGTTGCAATCGCGTTAAGAAACCACCGAACAAATCAGCCAACATCCCCGCCTCTGCGGCGATTTTATCTACGGCCTCGCTGGCGGTGGGGGCTACCTTTTGCGCCACTTCTGCCACTTGATCGGCTGCACTTGATGTTTCGTCTGCCATATTTCCTGTCGTATCTTTTTTTCCAAGCTAATGCGAAGCGTCATGGCCTGCAACCGTTCCTGACATATGATACAAAGTAAATTAGGTATCGTTAAACATGAATTTTTGTTTATGAGATGTCCCAAAAAATCAAATTCATACTTTGCGCTTGGCGCGATGTTTTTATTTGGGCTATTCGGCATCTATTATCCTTATATGCTGTGATCAAGTGTCTTTCAATTTGCGATAACTCAACCCGACGTGTGGAATAATCATCATTTGATGGATGCGGGCACAGTGATTTCAACATTTTGGTTTCAGTGGATCGGGGGGCTATTTGTTCTGGCTATGCTTTTGGATAAGGTTTTGGGGTATCTTCGATAGATACCTTCTGACACTTCATAACCACGAACACCGCGTCCCCGTTCAGTTCCTGTATGACCCATCCGATATAAAGCTGACGATACTGGCGATTGTCATATTCCTGTTTGGCTGAGTGATGCGTGCTGCCGTAGAGGCTGAGCAAGAAAGATAAAGGGTACGTGTAATA
>CALDZS010000132.1 GCA_937944065.1 uncultured Amylibacter sp.
AACCGTCGCTGCGACCCAAGCATCAGAGCTTGAAACAGTAAAAGAAAACTTTCTGATGAAAAAGCTAGGTCTGGCGGACAGTGCGGCGTTGATGGATGCCATCAATCAAGCCATGGACACATATGGCCGTTCAGAGCGGAACAAATACCGCGCGGTTGTTTACTATATGCTGGTCAAGCATTTCGGCAAAGAATCCGTTTACGGCTAAGCCATAAAAATATCTGGAAAAGGGGTGCAGTGTGCGCCCCTTTTTTTATGCGTAAATGTCAGCAATTTCTTAACGGTGTCATTACCTTAAACTGTCGGGATTCAAAGTTTGATTTGGTGTCCATGTATCGGTTACGCAGATCAGACTTATTAAGTCAGCGAGGGTCCAGACGTGGACCACGGGGTGCAAAAGGGGTTTCGATTGGGGTCGGAACCCCTTTTGCTATGCTGGGTTAGATGAAATCTTCGCAGTCACCAATTCATTGAATCAAAGGTGCGCCCTTGGGCGATTTGCCTGCTACTTTTCTTGTTGTTTCTGACCGCGCTTTATAAAGCTTGCCAGTTGTAAATCGCCTGACTAGGGTGGCCTCGTTTCGATACACAGAAACGCAAACGAAAGCTGCAGCCACAGTGTAGCCAAAGTGAAAAATAAGTTGATATAGGGACGTCATCGCATGAACAAAGATTTGCAAAAACCAAGGTCCCAGTCGTATGACGTGATCATTGTGGGCGGCGCAATCATGGGGTCTTCTGCGGCGTGGTTTTTGACCCAAGAACAAGATTTTGATGGACGTGTTTTGGTGGTCGAGCGCGATTCCACCTACGAGTTTTCTTCTACGATGCATACGAATTCTTGCATGCGCCAACAATTCTCGGCTGAACTGAATGTACGTGTCTCACAATTCGCTGCAGATTTTGTGAAAAACCTTGGCCACTATATGGGTGACGACGATCGGGTGCCGAAATTGAGTATCCGCAACTTTGGTTACATGTATTTGGCTGATACAGACGCGTTTGCGGATGTGCTGCGCGAAAGCCAGAAGGTGCAGTTGGCGGCAGGAGCTGCGACGCAGCTGATGATCGCAGATGAAATCAAAGCAGCTTATCCATTTTACAATGTAGATGACATTGTACTGGGCTCGATCAATACGGTTGATGAAGGATTTTGGGACGGATCGGCGGTATTCGATTGGTGGCGTAAATCTGCCCGCGAACGCGGTGTTGAATATATTCAGAACGAAGTCGTCGCGATGACAAAAGATGCAAGCGGGACACGGGTTGAAAGCGTAACCTTGAAGTCAGGCGAGGTGATAGCGTGTGGACAAGTCGTAAACGCTTCTGGCCCCCGCGCTACGCGCACATCTGAAATGGCGGGGATCACGCTGCCGGTGGAGCCGCGCAAACGATACTCTTGGGTTTTCTCAGCCGAACAACCTTTGGACCGTGACCTGCCGTTGACGATTGATCCGTCTGGGGTTCATGTGCGCGAAAATGGCGGTGGTACCTATCAAGCGGGCGGTCATGCCGAGATTGATCCTGCGGTGGATTATGACGACTTCGTCATGGATCATGATATTTGGCAGGATCACGTTTGGCCGACGCTCGCGACCCGGGTTCCCCAGTTTGAAGCAATCAAAGTTCAAAGCGAATGGGCGGGGCACTACGCCTACAATACGTTCGATCATAATGCGATTCTTGGACCACATACTGAGGTGGCGAATTTCTATTTCCTAAACGGGTTTTCTGGC
This sequence comes from uncultured Amylibacter sp., assembly GCA_937944065.1. Taxonomy (GTDB): domain Bacteria; phylum Pseudomonadota; class Alphaproteobacteria; order Rhodobacterales; family Rhodobacteraceae; genus Amylibacter. The sequence goes on from CALDZS010000132.1 coordinate 1,737, forward strand.
CACGGGTTACAACAATCCCCCGCAATGGCCCGTGCCACTGCCGAGATACTGGTGCATGGCGAATATCGCGCCCTTGACCTTAGCCCGTTTAATTACGAGCGTATCGTGACCAACACACCAATAATCGAAAAGGCCGTTATCTGATGAAGCTTGCGCGCAATCCATTCACCCATGCAATCGCCAAAGGCGAGAAACAAGTTGGCCTTTGGGTTAGCTTGACAAGCCCCTATGCTGCAGAGGTGATCGCGCATTCTGGATATGATTGGGCGGTCATCGATATGGAGCATTCCCCGAATGAATATACATCGACCTTGGGGCAATTGCAGGCATTCTCTGACAGCAAGACGGTGGCAATCGTGCGCCCAGAATGGAATAATCCTGTTATTGTAAAGCGCCTGATGGATTTGGGCGCACCCGGTCTGATTTTTCCGATGATCAATAGCGTTGAAGAGGCAGAGCTGGCAGTGGCATCCACTCGGTATCCACCGCGAGGCATTCGGGGCGTGGCGGGTGCGACACGCGCGACCAAGTTCGGACGACTAACAGATTACGTATCGCGCGTGGACGACGAAACTACGGTGATAATTCAACTAGAAACAGCGGATGCCATCGCGCAGGCCGAAGATATTGCAGCGGTCGATGGGGTCAGCGGCATCTTCTTTGGGCCAGCAGATATTGCGGCGGACATCGGCAAGCTTGGTCAACCTATGCATCCAGATGTCTGGGACTTGATCAAGACAGCCGCGCAAAAGTTGATTGCTAAAGGCGTGCCGGTCGGAACTTTGGTTTTAGACGCAGATTTCGCGGCCACGCTTCTTAACGAAGGATTTACCTTTGTGGCGTGCGGCATGGATGTGTCAGTCCTTGCCAAAGGTGTGGATGCTTTGCTGGCCTCGGTCCAAGATAAAATAGATGATTAACAGAAAGCGTATCTCATGAAAAAACTTGTGCTAACAGGTGCTGCCGGCCGTTTGGCCTCGCATCTACGCGAACCGATGTCAAAAATGTGCGAAACGTTGGTGTCGACCGATTTGGCAGACGAAATTGGGACGCTTTATGAAGGTGAGCAGTATGTGCAGGCTGATCTGGGCGATCTGGATGCAATGGTCGCATTGTTGGCCGATGCGGATATGGTCGTGCATTTCGGCGCAATTGGGGACGAAGCGCCTTTCGAGGAATTGCTGAAGCCGAACTTTATCGGTGCCTATAATATTTGGGAAGCTGCATACCGCAACAAAGTGCGACGGGTGGTCTATGCCAGCTCTATCCACGCAGTCGGGATGCACAAGAAAACAGATTTCATCGGAACCGATGTCCCGCACCGTCCAGATACGTTTTACGGTTTGGCCAAATGTTTCGCCGAGGATTTGGCGTCTATGTATTGGGACAAGCGCGGGGTAGAGGCGGTGTGCATGCGCATCCTGTCCGCCGCACAAGTCTCGAACGCGCGGGCTGTGGGATCGTGGCTGAGCTATGATGATCTGATCCAACTAGTTACACGTGCGATTGATACGCCCGTGACAGGTTTTACGGTTGTCTACGGCGTGTCAAATAATGACCGTGTCACTGTGGACAATTCGAACGCCAGTTTTCTTGGGTACCGTCCAAAAGATAATGCCGAAGAGCACGCAGAACGCATGTTTGCAGAAGCGGGTGTTTTGGACAACCAAGATCCGGGCAATATGTGCCAAGGTGGGCCGTTTGCATCGGTGAAATTGGGTAATAGTGGTGTCGCAACAATGAACATCGTTGATGATACCAAGAAAACATAAGCGAGGTTATTCCTATGGCGCGCAAGATTGATCTAAACTCTGACCTTGGCGAAAGCTATGGCCCTTGGCCGATGGGCGATGACGCTGCGATGTTGTCGATTGTAAACAGCGCAAATGTTGCGTGTGGTGGCCATGCCAGCGATCCCGAAAATATGTTCAAAACCTTAACACTCGCGGCACAGCACGGTGTTACTGTTGGTGCGCATCCCGGGTATAACGACCCTATTGGGTTTGGCCGGCGTATCATCCCAATGTCACCGGCAGAGATTGGTCGCATGGTTACTGCGCAGATTGGTGCATTGATCGCGATGGCCACGCAGGTACCGACACAAGTCTTGTATGTGAAACCTCATGGGGCTTTGGGCAACCTTGCTGCGCGCGACGCGGATGTCGCAAACGAGATCGTGCGGGTCGTGAAGCTGATCGATCCCAAGCTGGCGATCCTTGCAGTGTCGGGGATGCAGTTAGAGGTGGCGGCGCGGGCGCAAGATGTACCTGTATATTCAGAAATCTTCGCCGACAGAGGTTATTTGTCGAGTGGTCAGTTGGTGCCGCGAGATCGGGATGGTGCCATGATCCATGACCCGAAAGAGGCCGCAGATCGTTTGCTGGCCTTTCTGGAGACGGGTAAAATGCCTGTGATTGACGGCGATCCAATAGAATTGGCGGCACAGTCTATTTGTGTGCACGGGGACGGACCCACAGCCGTGGCAATGGCGCGTTATATCCAAGAACGATTGACGGGGGCGGGGGTCACACTGACTGGGTTCATGAGCGGCGAGGCATGACCCCTCGGTTCAAGCCTGTGGCCGATTGTGCCCTATTAGTTGAATTTGCGACGAAGGAAAGCGAAGCCGTCAATCAAACCGTTATCGCGTTGGATCGTGCTTTGACTGATGCGGCACCCAAGGGCATGACAGAGGTGACGCCAGCACTGGTAAATCTGCTGATAGATTTTGACCCAGTATTAACCGATCACGCCGAGCTCGAAGCGGCGGTGCGCAGTCTATTACCTGTCAAGCCAGGGACGTCGCGCAGTGCGAAAACACACGTGATCGACATGTGCTACGAGGATGAATATGCGCCTGATTTGGATGATGTTGCAAAAGCCTGTGGGCTGACACGCGCGCAAGTGATTGAAACACACATGGCGGCAGAATTTTATGTCAGCATGTATGGTTTCGCCCCTGGCTATGCCTATCAAACAGGCGTGCCAGAAGTAATACAAGTTCCCAGAAAATCTGGCGCGGTACGGGATGTGCCCAAAGGCAGTGTGATTATTGCAGGCGCACAATGCATAATCATGACTTTGACCATGCCTGCAGGTTGGGCCGTGATCGGTCGCAGCAAAGTTGACATCGTGCGCGATGATCCCGACCGCCCCTTTCTGTTCGATGTAGGCGACAAAATTAGATATCGGGCCATCAGCAAAGCGGAGTTCGAAGCATGAGCAAAGCGCGCTTTCGTGTGACACAAGTTGGCCCCTTGGTGTCGATCCAAGATGGGGGACGGTTTGGCTATAAACGCTTTGGTGTAAATACCTGTGGCGCGATGGACCGCGCTGGCTTTGCCGCCGCCAACCATGCGCTTGGGAATCCTATCGGGCAGACGGGTGTGGAAATTTCGATGGGTGGTCTGACCTTGGAATGCCTGTCAGGGTCGCTAACGTACGCAATTGCTGGCGGCGGCTTTATCGTGGAAGCGGGGCAGGAAAAAATCGGCTCTTGGACTGTGCGTACGATCAAAGCCAAACAGACATTGAAAGTGCGCGCGGGGCCATGGGGAAATTGGACGTACCTTGCCTTTGCCGGTGATATGCAAACCAAACGCTGGTTGGGCAGCGCGTCCACACACACGGCATCTGGGTTTGGTGGTGGTCAGCTGAAATTAGGGGACGAGTTCGAGGTCAAGAATGTGCGCGTGTTACCGACGCCAAGCGCATCAATCCCATGTCCGCTTTTTGCGCGCCCAAGATCAAATATCAATATTGTGCTTGGCCCACAGGAACAGCATTTCGATCCAGAATCGATCGAAGACTTACAGAACAGCCCGTTTCGATTGACCAGTTCGTATGACCGAATGGGGGTAAGATTGGCTGGACCTACATTGAAATTAAAGGATGTGCTGTCGATACCATCCGAACCAATAATGCGCGGATCAATTCAGGTGGCGGGGGACGGCATTCCAACGGTTTTATTATCCGATCATCAGATCACAGGCGGTTATCCAAAGATCGCAACACTTGTATCCAGTGACATTGACAGCTTTACCCAAATCAGGCCAAATCAGAGCGTGCAATTCCGATCAGTGACACCTGAAAAAGCGGTTGAATTGGCGCGGCTTCGGGCGCGAGTAAGCAGAAGATAATGATGACAATTAGATTTGTGCAGTCAATCGACAGGCCCGAATTGTTACAAAATTCCGACCAAATTGCTTTGGTAATGTAACAAAGTTGGCAATCGCAAGGCTCTGTGCTCAAGGTGGGTAAAGCAAATGTGAGAGGGGCTTGGTGATTGTCGGAAAAACTGCCATCTATGCATTTCAGCAACGAGAAGGTGTTCAAAATGTCCAAATATACCAAATCAGCCGAAGCCATTGCCAACCTGTCGCCAACGCAATTTCGTATCACGCAAGAAAGCGGAACAGAGGCGCCCGGTTCAGGGAAGTATCTGGGGAATAAAGAACCTGGTATCTACGTTGATATCGTTTCTGGAGAACCGTTATTTGCATCTTCTGCGAAATATGAAAGTGGCTGCGGCTGGCCAAGCTTTACCAAACCTTTGGTGTCTGAACATGTGGCAGAGTTGCGCGATACGACCCACGGGATGACCCGTGTCGAGGTTCGATCAGCCCATGGTGACAGCCATCTAGGACATGTGTTCACGGACGGCCCACAAGATCAGGGCGGTTTGCGCTATTGCATCAACTCTGCTTCTTTGCGGTTTGTGCACCGTGATGACATGGATGCAGAAGGTTACGGCGAATTTATCAAACAAGTGGAGGATATCTAAATGTCAGAACGCGCAGTTTTCGCAGGAGGTTGTTTTTGGGGTATGCAGGACCTGATCCGCAAGCTGGATGGGGTCAGTGCGACCAGGGTTGGGTATACGGGCGGTGACGTGGAAAACGCCACGTATCGCAATCACGGCACCCATGCCGAAGGGATCGAGATTATGTTCGATCCAGCAGTCATCAGCTATCGTCAACTACTGGAATTCTTTTTCCAGATACACGACCCGACCACGCCGATGCGTCAAGGCAATGATCGCGGCGCCTCTTATCGCTCTGCCATCTATTATGTCGACGAAGCGCAGCGGTTAGAAGCACTGAACGCAATTGCCGACGTGGACGCATCGGGTTTGTGGCCCGGCAAGGTCGTGACCGAGTTAGAGCCGGTTGGCGAATTCTGGGAAGCAGAGCCAGAGCATCAAGATTATTTGGAACGCATCCCCAACGGCTATACCTGCCATTTCGTGCGCCCTGATTGGGTGCTGCCAAAACGGCAAGCTGCCGAATAGTCAAAAATACTGCGGCTCCGTTTCGCCGTTTCTTAACGGAGCCACAAAGTAATTTTTTGGTGTAAGTATTATTGACCTGACGTTAGGGTAACGATTGCCGGTGAGCATTTCGTGGGAGTGGGTTGTGATCAAATTCTTTGGTTGGGGGATTGGCGTAGTCTGTTCGATTCTACTGTTTTTCTTGCTGCTGGTCACAGGTCTGGCTTATGCGCCTTCGTCACCCTTGCCCTCACATTTAAACCCGACAAAACCTTTCAACACTGAAGACCCATTGGGATTTCTAACGCAGTACAAGTTGAACCGCGCCCTGGCAGACCCTGCGCAATGCCTGCAAATTTTACGTGATCTTAATCTAGGGTTTTCACCTTTGCCCGACAAAGAAGAAACACCGACATGCCACATCAAATCGCGGGTCAGTTTACGTACGGTTGCAGGGGCAAATATCTCGCCTGTTGAGACGCGCTGCGACACGGCTGTGCGGTTTGCATTATGGGGTAAGCATGTGGTGCAACCTGCCGCCCAAGAACATCTGGGAACCCAAGTGTCATCGATGACGCATTACAGCAGCTATGCGTGCCGCCCCATGAGAACATCCCGTTCTGGCACAACACGAATGAGCGAACATGCGACGGGAAATGCCATTGATGTCGCAGCGTTTAAATTGACTGATGGCCGCCGCATCACATTGAAGGATAACTGGATGGGTGATCCTGCACCGACCGCGTTTTTACGCCATGTGCGGGACGGGGCGTGCGAGTGGTTCAACACCGTACTCAGCCCCGATTACAATGCATTGCACGCGGATCATTTTCATTTTGATCAAGGTCGTTGGAACACGTGCCGTTAGTCTTCGCTGCGCAAGGGGCGGGACATCAGAATTTTTAACGCTTGGCCTACGTCCATATCGCCCTGCAATATTTCTGCAATGGCCTGTGCAATGGGCATATCGACATCATATTTTTCGGCCAACGCCAAACACGCTTGTGCGGTTGCCACCCCTTCATAGGTTTTTCCCGTGGAAAATGAACCTTGTTCGCCCAACGTGTATCCAAAGGAAAAATTCCGGGACATCGGGCTGGAGCAACTGAGCACCAAATCACCAAAGCCTGAAAGGCCTGACAAAGTGGATTCTTGCGCACCCATGGCAACAGCCAAACGCTTCATCTCGGCAAAGCTGCGGGTCATCAGGGCTGCTTGTGCACTACGTCCTAAACCAGCCCCTTCGACAAGACCGCAAGCGATTGCAAAGACGTTCTTTAAAGCGCCGCCCAATTGCACACCCTTCATGTCGTTTGAAAGGTACAAACGTAGCGTTGGCGTGGACAGGCTTTGCTGCAGGGCTTTTCCCAATGCAGCATCATCTGATGCGATGGTTAATGCGGTTGGTTTCCCCGCCGCGATCTCGTTAGCAAAGCCGGGACCAGAAATGGTGGCTACGGAATGGCTTGGCAGCACTTCGTGCACTATATCAGATTGCAGAGCACCTGTTTTCAGCTCAATCCCTTTGGCGCATAGAACCAAAGGGGCTTTTAGTTTGGAAAATGCTGGGTTGGCTAGTAATCCGCGTAATTGTTGGGCTGGGACAACCACCAAAATGCTTTCGCTATTTGACAGATCTTCTAATCGAGCGGTGGGCGTTAGTGTATCTGGCAACTTAACATCTGCCAGGTAGGAGGTGTTCGTTCGTGTAGCAGCCATTGCCGCCATCTGATCGGCATTGCGTCCCCATAGGGTGATTGAATGACCGGCGTTTGCCAAGGCGCATGCCAATGCTGTCCCAAACGCCCCTGCGCCAATTACGCCGATACTGCTCATGCCTTTGCCCCTTTTTTGCCAGACCCCAACAT
>CALDZS010000133.1 GCA_937944065.1 uncultured Amylibacter sp.
GCAAGCCCAGCGTGCTGCCGGATTGTCAGACGCCGAAATGGATCGTCGCCGCAAAGCGCTGGAAGCTGCGCAAGCACAAGAAAAAGAACGCGCAGCCCGCGAAGAAGCAGACACGGCTGAACGCGAAGCTGAACGCGCCGTGCGCCGTCGCGAACGCGATGACAAAGAACGCGAAGAAGCTGAAGTTGCCGAAGCCCTACGCAAGCGCGAAGAAGAAGCAAACGCGCCAAAAGAAACGCTGAAAGTCGCTGCAAAAGAAGAACCTGTAGCACAAGACCCAGCAGCTGCCCAAGCGGCAGAAGCACGCGGTCCAGCACGCGGCCCAGCGGCCAAACGTGCCGCCGATGACAAAAAACAACAACCTCAGCGTCCCGCTAAAGGTGCCGATGATCGTCGTCGTTCGGGTAAACTGACAATCAACCAGGCCCTTAGGGGTGGTGACGGACGTCGCCAACGCTCTTTGGCGTCGATCAAACGTAAACAAGATCGCCAACGTCGCGAAATGATGGGCGGAAATGTAGAGCGCGAAAAAGTTATGCGCGAAGTACAGTTGCCCCCATCGATCACGGTGCAAGAACTTGCCAACCGTATGGCTGAAAAAACCAACGCTGTTGTCAAAGCTTTGATGACAAATGGTATCATGGCGACGCAAAACGAAGCCATTGACGCAGACACTGCAGAGCTGATTATCGAAGAATTTGGCCACACTGTTGTACGTGTGTCTGATGCCGATGTTGAAGATGCGATTGAAAAGGTAGTGGACGCAGAGAAAGATCTGAAAACACGCCCACCTGTTGTGACCATCATGGGTCACGTTGATCACGGTAAAACATCTGTGTTGGACGCTTTACGCAAAACCAATGTTGTATCAGGCGAAGCAGGCGGAATTACTCAACATATTGGTGCCTATCAAATCACCACTGAAGGTGGAGCAGTGCTGACCTTCTTAGACACACCTGGCCACGCAGCGTTTACATCAATGCGTTCTCGCGGTGCCCAAGTCACTGATATCGTCGTTTTAGTTGTCGCAGCCAATGACGGCGTCATGCCGCAAACCATCGAAGCCATCGCACACGCAAAAGCGGCTGGTGTCCCGATGATTGTCGCGATCAATAAGATGGATGCAGAAGGTGCTGACCCACAACGGGTTCGCACTGACTTATTGCGCCACGAAGTAATGGTCGAGGCGATGTCTGGTGAAGTGCAGGACGTAGAAATCTCTGCACTAACGGGTCAAGGCCTTGATAAACTAATCGAGGCGATTTCCCTGCAGGCTGAATTGTTGGAATTGAAAGCTAACCCCGATCGCAACGCACAAGGTGCGGTGATCGAGGCCAAGTTGGACACAGGACGCGGCCCAGTTGCCACCGTGCTGGTCGAACATGGTACATTGCGCAAAGGCGACATTTTTGTTGTCGGAGAGCAATGGGGTAAGGTCCGCGCACTGATCAACGATCAAGGTGATTTCGTCGATGAAGCTGGCCCATCTGTCCCTGTTGAAGTTTTGGGCCTAAACGGAACACCCGAAGCTGGCGACGTATTGAATGTTCTAGAAACAGAAGCCGAAGCGCGCGAGATTGCTGATTACCGTATCAAAGCGGCGAAAGACATCAAAGCGGCTGCAGGCGCTGGTACGACGTTGGATCAACTGATGGCGAAAGCCAAACAAGATGAGAACGTGACTGAACTGCCAATCGTCATGAAAGCAGATGTTCAAGGTTCAACAGAAGCGATTATCCAATCGATGGAAAAAATCGGCAATGAAGAAGTCCGCGTTCGGGTTCTGCATTCAGGTGTAGGCGCGATCACAGAATCAGATGTAACATTGGCCGACGCGTCTGGCGCACCAATCATCGGATTTAACGTACGTGCAAATGCACCCGCGCGGAATGCTGCCAACCAAAAAGGTGTCGAGATCCGCTATTACTCTGTCATCTATGACTTGGTCGACGACATCAAAGCCGCAGCATCTGGACTGCTGTCCGCCGAAATCAAAGAAACATTCATCGGTTACGCAACCATCAAAGAAGTGTTTAAGATTACGGGCACGGGTAAAATTGGTGGCTGTGAAGTTACCGAAGGTGTGGCGCGTCGGGCTGCTGGCGTTCGCCTGCTGCGTGATGATGTTGTTATCCACGAAGGCAAGCTGAAAACACTTAAGCGCTTCAAAGACGAAGTCAAAGAGGTTCCAGCAGGCCAAGAGTGCGGTATGGCGTTCGAAAATTACGAAGACATTCGTGCAGGCGATGTGATCGAAATTTTCACAACTGAAGAAATCGAACGTACCCTAGATTAATCAAACTTAATGCAGGTGTCCCATGCAGGACGCCTGTGCCTCCGGCACTGATTGCGTCCGATGCTTGGCGCTGTGCAGCCGTGTCGTGTCCAGAATTTGCTTAGATGACACAATCTGTTGGGTGGACATTCCTCGTCTGGCGTTTCTATACTCTGAAAAGTTTTACGAGGGACATTATCTTATGGCAGATGCATCTTCATTTCCAGGTTGGCATGGCACCACTATTGTTGGTGTTAAAAAAGGCGGCGAGGTCGTTATTGCTGGTGACGGACAGGTCAGTCTTGGACAGACCGTGATCAAAGGGTCGGCCCGCAAAGTACGGCGTATATCGCCAGGCGGCCACGATGTTGTTTGTGGGTTTGCTGGATCGACTGCAGATGCGTTTACCTTGTTAGAACGCTTAGAGACAAAATTAGAAGCCTCGCCGGGTCAATTGGCCAAAGCATCCGTAGAGCTGGCCAAAGATTGGCGCATGGACAAGTATCTGCGCAATTTAGAAGCAATGTTAATCGTCACAGACGGCGCAGATTTGTTTGTTATCACGGGAGCCGGTGACGTTCTGGAGCCGGAAAATGATATTGCGGCGATTGGATCAGGCGGAAATTACGCATTGGCCGCCGCGCGCGCAATGATGGAAGGTAAAGGCGACGCAGAAACTGTGGCGCGCAAAGCGCTGACCATAGCTGCGGAAATATGCGTTTATACCAATGGAAACATGACAGTAGAGAAGATTTCGAAATGACCGACTTAACCCCACGCGAGATTGTTTCAGAACTAGATCGATTCATCATTGGGCAAAATGATGCCAAACGTGCCGTTGCCGTGGCACTGCGCAATCGCTGGCGGCGCAAGCAGTTGCAGGATGATCTGCGCGACGAGGTTTACCCAAAAAACATCTTGATGATCGGACCCACTGGTGTTGGAAAAACCGAGATTTCAAGAAGATTGGCAAAGCTCGCTAAGGCCCCGTTTTTGAAAGTAGAGGCGACTAAGTTTACCGAAGTGGGCTATGTTGGCCGTGACGTGGAACAAATTGTTCGTGATCTGGTTGATGCGGCGATTTTGATGGTACGCGAAGCAAAGCGTGAAGAGGTTAAGGCCAACGCCCATTCAGGCGCAGAAGAGCGTGTTTTGGATGCACTATGCGGCGAAAATTCTGGCGATAAAACGCGGGATATGTTTCGCAAAAAGCTGCGCGACGGATTGCTGGACGATACAGAAATCGAATTGGACTTGGCTGACACATCTAACCCCATGTCGATGTTTGAAATCCCCGGCCAGCCAGGCGGGAATATGGGCATGATGAACCTAGGCGAGATGTTTGGAAAAATGGGCGGACGTACCCAACGCCGTCGTTTAACCGTGTCCGAAAGCTATAAAGTTTTGATCAACGAAGAGGCAGACAAACTGGTAGATCAGGAAACCGTGACCAAAGAGGCCGTAGAAGCAGTTGAACAAAATGGCATAGTTTTTCTGGATGAAATTGACAAAGTGTGCGCGCGTGCCGATGCACGAGGTGCCGATGTTAGCCGCGAAGGCGTGCAACGTGATCTGTTGCCACTAATCGAGGGTACGACCGTATCCACCAAGCATGGGCCTGTCAGTACCGATCATATCTTGTTCATCGCATCAGGCGCTTTTCATGTGGCAAAACCATCTGATTTGTTGCCAGAACTGCAAGGCCGTTTACCAATTCGGGTCGAATTACGAGCGTTGACCGAAGCAGACTTTGTTCGCATCCTGACTGAAACGGACAATGCTTTAACCCGACAGTACACAGCGCTGATGGCCACTGAAGAGGTTGATGTGACTTTCACAAAGGACGGGATTGAGGCGATTGCCAAGATCGCCGCCGACGTTAATGATGCGGTCGAAAATATCGGCGCGCGTCGGCTGTACACGATCATTGAACGTGTGTTTGAAGAGCTGGGTTTTGAAGCACCAGATCAGGCGGGGCAGTCTGTGAAGATCAACCGCAAATATGTCGATGCTCATCTGGGCGAGTTGTCCAAAACCACGGATGTATCGCGGTATATGTTGTAAGCTCAAGCTTAGCGCTCAAGCTGGCATATTTTCGGCTCGGTAAAGCACGCAAGTAACATAATGCCCGAACCCTTCACACCGATGGAATTGCCATTCTGACCAGTTACTTTGGCATCGACAAGGTCATACACGTTATCGAATTTCTTGCTCGGCACGATCTCGGCTTGCATAACCGCAGGTCCATTCAATCCAGAGACGCCACCGAGTGTCACGGCAATAAATGTATCCGTCGAAAACAATCCAACATCTTGGATAATCTCATACGTTAAATCCTCCCGGCCAGCGCGACAGAAGTAGGATTGCACAAGCGCGCTGTCACTGCCCGTCATCTTAGGCGCTACGAATGTGCCTGCTTGCATATCTTTCGTTTTACGGGTGTTCGCCCACATTGGCGCACATCGCGCGGCCGCTTGTTTGGCGCGTAGTGCTGCTCGTGACGCATCACATATCTCTGATAATTCAGACAACTCTGAAGGGGCATCTTCGGGCATTGATTGACAGGTCTGCTCCAGCTCTGAGGCGGCAGATTGATCATCAACGGCCTGTTTAGACATTGTCCGCAATTCGGCCAACGCTGTTTGGGCCGCTTCTTCGCGCGCCGCCTTTAGCAGAGGACGGTATGTCTGCGCAGCTTGTCGAATGTTAGTGGGCGAGTTTACGACTGACCCTTTTTCTATCACCTCGTTCGCACTTGGTGCAGTATACCAATTGTTATCCCGAAGGCCGTCCAACGTTCGCGGACTGTCAAGGATCTCCTTCGCCTCAGATACAAAAGTTGTCACCAATTCTGACACACCAGATTCCAGCAACGCAGTCTGACAAGCACTGTAAATCGGTGTTAGTTTATTGACGTGCATACCAGCAAAATTCGGTGCTTGCAGAACCCGCTTTGTGCAATATTCTTGAACCATTCTACGATCAGGATCCGTTATCCCATCTGCCTTGGCCGCCGCCATGGCGGATTGCGGTTCTAGCTCTGCCAGCCGCACCAGTTCTGCCTCGACGCGGGCCAAAACCATTTCTTCGCAGCCTTCGAAAACCGCTTTGCCTAGATCATTATAGCTGTCAGTCTTGCCCAAAAGTTGTGTGCATGATTTTTGATATTCGCCCAAAGGTGTATCACCAACTGTTTCTATGATCTCAAACAGTTCTGCGCGCAATGGTGCCACCAATTCAGCACGGCGTGCCGGCAGACGTTCTGCGCTAAACCGATCAACGGAATTTGCGTTGATCGTATAGCCGCCAAGTTTTGTTTCCTTCAGCCGCAACCAATTGTTTTCACGCATATCGCTGAGCGTTGCGGGCACTGCCATCAGTCGTTTGTATTCGACCAGCAAGCCTTGGCGCAGCTCTTTGTCTCGGGCATTTCGTTTCTGTTCACGGTCGACGTTTCTGGTGAACGCTTTACCTTCTTTGCAATCCAGCGCGAAGTTGGCGTATTTATCGAACAGGTCATCCGTCCAATATCCCATTGAAATCCCACTGGCACGCACCAACTGTCCAGTGCCACCGCTTGTTCCAAGACTGCTGTCCAATCGTGTGCAAAACTCTTGGGCCGTTGGTACGGCCAGCGCCAACGGGTCTTTGCCGTCTAAAAAATTCATCCGCGCTACCAAATCGTGGCCTTTTTCATACGCTTCTTTCAGATCTTTTCTGAAGTCGCGGTTGTCAATGCTGGCATGGGTTTTGGCAACCTCATCTAGAATAATTTTACTGGACGCGGCATCACCCGCTGCCGTCCGCAATCTAGAAGTGACACTGTCCAGGTATCCCTCAAGCGCAGACCTTTCTCCGTCTTTGAGTTGCTGTCCTATTTCACGCTTCTCAGCCCGCGATAGAAACTTTTCGTTCCACAATGTCGATTTCGACGCGATGGTTTCGATTAATTGCTCCGCAGTTAGATTAGCGTTAGAAATCTGATCAATGTAAGCCTGATATGCTGGCAATGGCGAAGGCGCTTTGGTCACGGTGATCGGAGTACAATACTCGAACTTGGACAAATCACGTTCAATGCGATGCAGTACCATTCCTGCGCCAGAACTGTAATTTTCAACCAACAAAAAGGGTTCGGTTTTGCGGCGCATAAACACAAGGTCGCCACTGGTTTTATCGGCCAAGTATTCGTTAAAACTCTTTTGATTTTTATCAATCTCATGCTCATCCCATAGCAACACAATCTTGTCGCCCTCCTCGACAAATTTAATCTTGGCTTCGATAGGTTTATCAAAACAAGTGAATTGATTGCTGATGAAATATGCTTCTTGCGCCAAGGCGTTGTTGGTGGTCACCAAGAGGCTAAAAATTACGGTGGTGATGAAACGATTAAACATACAAGAATTCCTGTTTTTTCGCTCAACCTTAAGACGCAGCCCAGAGGTTGCAAGTTGATTTTAAACTAGCCGCGAATACGGCGTAAATAAACATACCATGCACCAGAACCACCGTGACGTTGCTGCGCAGGTGTAACCTGTAAAACCAGATGCCCCAATGCGGGGCTCCGCAACCAGTCAGGCAAGCTTTGCCTAAGTACGCCACCCTTGGGGCGGTTAAACTCGTCAACACCGTGAATACGGCCCTTGCCCGTGATCACCAAAATCATCCGCAAATGCCGCTTGTGTGCATTGCGCAGAAACAGCGTTAGATGTTGCTTTGCTTGATCTGCCGTCATGCCATGCAAATCCAACGTGGCATCAATGTCCATTTTGCCCTTAAGCAAGCGCTGAAAATTCCGCTTGTCCATATTTGGTGAGGTGGCAGCAGGCGAGGTGCGAAAATCGGGCAAAGCGGTACTGGTTTGCGGTATCGCCTTTTCACCAATGTGGAAAGGCTCAAAAGGTGTCGCCTTGGGTGGTGCAGCCACCTTGGGCGTCCGTTTAATAACAGGCATCTCAATCGGATTACGTGGGCGTGACACTTCTATCCCTTTGACCACATGCGACCAGATTTCTAAATCATCAGGGCTTAGCCCTTTTTTTCGACCCCGTGCCATATCCAGAATCTAACCTTCTGGGAACAGGCGGCGCACGGCGGCCAAAGGCAACAAAACAAACATCCGTCCCGTGTCTTTGATACGCCCAGCCGCTTTGCCCGCAGCATCACCTGTACCAAAGAATATATCAGCCCTTTGCGGGCCTTTTATTGCGGAACCAACATCTTGGGCGATCATCAATCGCTGCATTGGTATTTCGCCGCGCTTGTCTAACCAAACTGGCGCACCCAGCGGGGTGTATTTCGGGTCGACCGCGACTGACCGCATTGTTGTGATTGATTCCAACATCGCACCTTTTGGGCCATCACCATGGCCTAGGCTTTTCACTTCGCGAAAGAAAACATAACTGGGATTGAACGCCAGCATTTTGCGACCAATAACAGGATTATCACGCACCCAGTTTTTGATACGCGCAGCCGAGGCTTCGTGTTTACTCAAGATCCCTCGGCGCACCAGCTCTCCGCTAACGGGACGGTATTTATGCCCATTAAACCCACCATAGCCAACGCGCAAACCCTTGCCGTTTTTGAACTTGATGCGACCTGATCCTTGGATCTGCAGATAGAATGCTTCGACTGGATCATCGACCCACGCAATCTCCAGCCCTTTACCCGCCAATGCACCATTTTGAATTTCAGACCGAGTCAAATAGCGCGATCCTTCTGATAAATCAGGCGGTTTTCTATAAAGTGGGGTTTGGTATTTGCCGCCGCGTTGTTTGGCGCCGTTCAGCTCTGGTTCAAAATATCCTGTGAACAAAGCATCTTCTTGGCCACCGATTAGAACAGGGTGAAACAGGCTTTCGAAAAATGTACGCGCATCTGGGTTTGTCTTGGCGATCGCACATATAGGTGCCCAGTCAGATGCCTGAAAAAAATGCGCCGTACGGCCCTTGTCACAGGTATCTTGGAATGTAAGCAGCGCAGGGGTTAGGTCGTCATTCTCCCAGCCCTTTAATTGCTCGAACGGAACGGGGCGAACCGTGGCGCCGTTGGCAGGCAGCTCTGCTTGGGCCGTTCCAGCCCAGACAAACACCGCTGTTACAAAAGAGCCAAACCCGCGCATCAACCCGCTGTTTCTACCAGTTCCCAGTTTGGGTCTTTGCTGTCCATTGTGCGTGCAAAGGTCCATTCGTCACGCTGGCGTTTAATTGTTTCTGCATCGCCTTCGACAACTTTGCCCTTGGCGTCTTTAACCACTGATGTCAGTTCTCCCTCGTAGGCAACTGTGATCTCGGCCAGTTTATCAGATGTATCGAAAGAGGCGTCTGTTAGCCGAATGTCGCGCAAGCCAATAAATTTCGCATCGACGCTCAACCCTTTGGCTTGGCGTGCCTCGATCACCGACTTGAATCCTTCGAAAACATCATCAGACAGGAACGTTTTCAGCGTTTCCAAATCATCGCCCTCGAATGCCATCAGAATCATTTCATAAGCTTGCTTCGCACCGCCAACAAAATCATCCACGCTAAAGTTAGGGTCTGCTTTTTTCATCGCCGATAATGCTTTTCCGGAAATCGAATTCAAATCAAAATGATCAGCAATATCCATGTCAAACCCACCGTCGATGGGCACCACATTTGAACGGCTTTTTGCCACCGCAGGCGTGTCGCCCGGCTCAAATCCATCACGGGTTCCAAGAACCGATCGCAGCTTTAGGAAAATAAAAACAGCTATCACGGCCAGAACAATCAGTTGCATACCTGCAGAACTCATGGGTTTTTTTCCTTCAATCACTTTTTCGCCAGCACAGACTTGCACTCGGCCTTTTATGACTATCTAAGTCAGACAGGTACACCTGTCCACTCAACATAGGGATTTAAACGGCTTTATGCGACTTTTACTCTTGTTAATAATCGTGCCCATCATCGAAGTTTACTTGTTTATCCAAGCAAACAAAGTCATCGGAACGTGGCCAATCATCGCTATTATGATCGCAACAGCCGTTGCGGGATCATATCTGTTGCGCAGCCAAGGGGTTGCAGCACTGGCAAAATTACAAGGCAGCCTGTCTACGGGCGAAAGTCCCGTCAAACATATCGCACATGGTGCGCTGATATTGGTGGCGGGTGTGGTACTGCTAACACCTGGGTTTTTTACAGATACAATTGGTCTGCTGTTATTGGTGCCGCCTGTTCGCAACGCTATAATCAAATGGGGTAGCAAGGCGGTCATGAACAACGCCAATATTCATGTCGTCAGTGGCGGTCAGCCGCCGCAACCGCCACATGACGACAATACAATTGACGCTGATTTCACAGTCATCGACGAAGACGCGGAACCAGGCGAAAGTGGCTGGACCAAACACTGATTGTGGGGCAGGCAATTTATTGCTACACCCTGCACTGACTTTTTGAAAACCGAGGACAGAGATTATGGCCAAGAAACCACAAAAACCAGAGGCAGCCGCAGAAGAGCAGGTTCAACAACCGACATTGAACGTTGTTAACCAGTATATCCGCGATATGTCGTTTGAAAATATTGCCGCACAAAAAAGCATGGGCGACAGCATCCAGCCAGAAATTAACGTTCAGGTTAACTTGGACGCGCGCAAGGGCGGCGATGACCAGTACGAGGTTATTCAAAAGCTAACAGTCACCGCCAAAACCGGTGAAGATACGGTGTTTTTGTTGGAACTGGATTATGCAGGTCTGTTTACCATCAAAAACGTACCAGACGAACAGTTGCACCCGTTCTTGATGATCGAATGCCCGCGCTTGTTGTTCCCGTTCATGCGCCGCATCGTCCGTGACACCACGGCAGATGGTGGCTACCCGCCATTGAATGTCGACACGATTGACTATCTAGCACTTTACCGTGCAGAACTGGCGCGCCGCGCCGCAGAAGAAAAAACAAACTAAGGTTTTGACCTTTTAAAATCGGCCGCAAAGTAATTTGCAGGCCGATTTTTTTATTTAGTGCTAACTGCCAATTTTTAACCCTGCCTTTAACCCAGAGGATTTATGACCAAAACACTTTTGATTTACGGCAAGGTTACGGCCTTGGATGTTGAAAAACATAAAAACCTGTCTATTCAGCACGAGGGTGACTTTTCATTCGCGCGCGACATCAATGCGTCGCAAATACTCGCCACCGAATTCAGCAAAGCTGCAGCTGAATTTCCGATCATTTTCGCTGGCAAAAAAGGCGAAATGTTTCCGTCAGTTTTGATGGGTGTTGAGACGGACAAGAACCTGATGGTTGGCAAAGATGGCACGTGGCAGGCCGATTACATCCCTGCATTTTTGCGCCGCTATCCATTCCTGTTTTCGCTCAACGAAGAGGCTGAGCAGTTCACCCTTTGTTATGATGCAGATTTCGCAGGATTTAACACGGACGATAACGGTGCCGCTTTGTTTGAAAAAGATGGATCGCAATCAAAGTATTTGCAACAAGCAATCAGCTTTACCCAATCTTATCACGCTGAATTCGAAGCCACCAAGAAATTGACGCAAGAGATAGATAGTCTGGGTTTGTTCGTGCCTGCACGTGCCAATATGAATATCGATGGAACACAAACAGCCTTGGCTGGGTTCAAAACCGTTGAACGCGAAAAGCTGGCCAAATTACCAGCGGCAAAGATCAAAGCACTGGTTAAATCTGGCGCTATGGAGTTGATCTATACACATCTATATTCGTTGAAAAACATGGATGGCTTGGCCAAAAGATCTGCTGAAAGCAGGCCCTAGCTTTCACGGAACGCCTTGTTGAAATAGTCCACCATCGGTTTCAACAAATAGCTTAGCGGGGATCGGTCGTTGGTTTTTATAAAAGCCTCGACTGGCATCCCCGGCAGCAAAGTTTGTCCCCCCAGCTTTTCTAACTCGCCCACGTTTGGTACAAGTTCTGCCTCGTAAAAAGTTGCCCCAGACACCTCGTCGGTGAACACATCCGCAGACAGGCTGGTAACGCTTCCAAAAATTTCAGGCATCAATCGCTGATCAAACGCGGCAAAACGCAGAGAGGCCGCCTGACCTACATGAACCTGATCGATGTGAATGGTCTCAACCCGAGCAGCTACGATCATGGGTTGATCTTGGGGGATGACAAACATCAACGGATCAGCGGGTGAAATAACCGAGCCCAGCGCAAAAACACGGTTGCCATAAATCACGCCGCCAACAGGCGCGCGGACATCTAGGCGTGACAATGTTTCTTTGATTTGCACACGGCGTTCAACCAAATCAATCTCGTTGAATTGTAAGTCCCGCAGGCGCGAAATCGCTTCTTCTTGGTGCGCGGATTGCAGTTTGATCTGATCAATCTCTATTGATGAAATCTGTCCCCGCAGGCGCGCGATCTGCGCTGTTGTGCTGCCAACTTCGCCAATCAATCGTGCCTGTTCACGTTCTAGCGCCGATACGCGGCTATTTTGAATTAGGCCTTTTTTCAACAAGGCTTGCGCATCTCTCAATTCTTCCTCAACCAATCGACGCTGAATGTTCAGTGCCTCTAGTTGAGCGGAAAATCCATCAATTTGATCGCCCAACTGTGATATTTGTTTTGTCAGTTGACGTACCTCTTGCATCAACGATGTTTTGCGCGATGCAAACAGGCGTGTTTGGCCAGCGATCAGCTCGTTAATTTCTGGGTTTCGCTTTGCCTCTAGTTTGATTTTGACATCAACGTTCAGCGCATCTGCGCCGTCGCGTTCTGCTTTAAACCGCAATTGTCGCGCCCACAGCTCGAACAACTGACCTTCGATAACCGCCAGTTCAGACCGTTGCAACGTGCTGTTCAGCGTCACCAAAATATCGCCAGCTTTCACCGTATCGCCATTGCGCACGCGAATATCGCTGACCACGCCGCCAACCGCATGTTGTACGATCTGACGGTTTGCTTCGACGCGGATCGTGCCGGGTGCAATGATTGCGCCAGATATGCGTGCGTAGACCGACCAGCCACCAATAACGCCTACCAGCAAGATTAATGTAAGTATCCCCAGCACCATAGGTGCGCGCGCATCCGTTGCTTTGAAACGAGGTTGCATCAACTTGCCTTTTCATGTGGTCTAATGCTGCGGCTGATCTGACTGGCGTTACGCATCATGTTTTCCAATACTTCGTCACGCGGCCCGTCGGCGCGCATAAGCCCGCCTTCTAGAACAATAAGCCTATCGCATTCAGAGATTGCCATGGGTCTGTGCGTCATAATCAGCACGGTACGGTCCGATTTTTTAAACTCTGAAATAGCTCTATTCAACGCTTCTGAACCTTCGCCATCCAATGCAGAATTCGGCTCGTCCAATACCAGCAAGACAGGGTCACCATACAGCGCGCGCGCCAAGGCAACCCTTTGACGTTGACCGCCTGACAATTGGCTGTCTTTGCTGTTCATCTGTGTCTTGTATCCGTCAGGCAGATCCAAGATCAGCTCGTGGGCGTTGGCTTGTTTCGCGGCACGGATCACTTGGTGAATATCTGGCACCTCTTCCATACGGGCAATGTTGCGCGCGACACTGCCCGAGAACAGGCTTACCTCTTGCGGTAGATAGCCGATATATTTTCCCAAATCTTCGGTGCTGTATTGATCCAACCGAGCGCCGCCCAAACGCACCTCGCCTGCTGTGGGGTTCGTCAGTCGCAACAAACATTTCGCCAAACTGGATTTGCCAGAGCCACTTTTGCCAATGATACCCAGCGCCTCGCCCGGGGCCAAATCGAAACCCACACCGTTTAAAATCGCCTTATTGCTAACGGGCGCCATCACGGCAAGGTTGGCCACAGACAAATGTGCAGTGGGTTGTGGCAGGCGTGGCATCTCGGGGTCTGGGTGAACCTTTTCCAACAGATCACCCAGATCACGCCACGCTGTTATCGCCCGACTGAATTGCGGCCACTGAGACAGTGTTTGTTCGATGGGTGCCAGTGCGCGTCCCAACAAGATCGATCCCGCAATCATCGCCCCACCCGTCATCTGGTTTTGTAGTGTCAGATACGCACCAAGCGCCAACATGCTGGATTGCATGAACATGCGGAACGCCTTGGTAAAGGACGCAAATCCACCCATCCTGTCCGCCGCCCGCGCCGATCCCCCCAGCGCTGTTTTGCGCATCTCTAGCCAACGGGTCATCATTGCGGTTTCCATACCCTGAGATTTAATGATCTGAGCGTCGACTTGTGCCTCATAGGCCAGAATCTGTGCTGCATCTCCATCGGACTGCGCTGCCGCCAAATCGCGTCGCGTTAAATAATTGTTTGCCAGTGTTAGAATGATCAAAAGCACCCCGGACGCCAACGCAAACCAGCCCATCAACGGATGAAATACAAAGATCGCGAGGATAAAGATCGGAGTCCAAGGAACATCGCAGAACCCGACAAATGCAGTGGATGACAGCAACGATTGAATGGTTTCCAGATCACGTAACCCGCCAGAGTTTTGACGGGTTGGTCCCGCCGCCAATTTTATGCTGGCCTGAAATACACGGCGGTCAAGTTGCATTTGGAAACGCGCGCCCGCACGTGCCAACAATCGTCCACGCACAAAATCAAGCAGTCCGAATATCGCGTATAAGGCAGCAACCAACAGTAACAATGCCACCAAAGTGGCCTCTGACCGCGATCCAAGAACGCGATCATATATTTGCAGCATGAATAATGGGCCTGTTAACATCAGCAGGTTTGCAAATATGCTGAACACAAACACTGCGATCAGTAGTGTTTTTCCAGACCTGCGCGCGCGCCGCAACTCGGCTTGGCCAAAATCTATATCCGCCATAACCCTCTTCTTTAAAGTCGTTTAAGAAGGTTAATTTGAATTTGTTAACAATTTGATATTG